>NZ_CAKPTN010000001.1 GCF_934190855.1 uncultured Veillonella sp.
CCTCAATTCCAAGGTGCTTAATTTTAGTAACTAGTTATACTTAAGAAAAAACTTAATTATATAACTCAAATGAAAGGTTATCCTGTATGGGATAGCCTTTTTAGTTTGCCATAAATTTATTTCTATAGTGAAAGCTAACAAACCTCATATTACTAGATATGTATTTTGTGTTATACTTTCATATAGAATAATATCGAATTAAGAGAAGGCTAGTCGCATATTATGTTCGGACTAGAGATTAAAATGAAAGATAACTCAGTATTACCTATAGAGGAACAATTAAATAGATTTCTGCAACCCAAATGTTTAATCCCTGGTGGTCTAGGATTGTGGGAGGTTTATTTCCGCAAGATTTGCACGGCTTGGGGCGAGATTGATGGTGAAATCCGACCACAGCATATCATATTCTCCGCCGATAATGGTTGTAATATGGAAGGCTATGTAGGGTATAATTACGAGGTGACGCAGAAACAATCCCGTAATATGCTCTTAGGTCGTTCATCGGCAACGCAATTTTGTAATTTTAACAACATTCCCTATGAGGTCGTCGATGTAGGTATTGCCTCAGATGACGGCATCGGTGTGGATCGCAAAGTAGCGAAAGGGACAAAGAATATATTAACTCATCCTGCTATGACTGAGGATGAGTTTAATAGTGCCTTTCAAGCAGGCTATGAAAGAGTACAACATTATGTAGAGCAAGGGATAAATCTATTTTCCTTTGGTGAAATGGGGCTGGGAAATACGACGACCTCTGCTTGTGTGTTGTCTGCATTGACTGGAGCTAATCCCACTAAAACTGTAGGTCCTGGTTCTTGGCCAGATAAACCAGATTTGATGAAGCGTAAAATTGACTTTGTCCGTTCTGTATTAGATACACATAAGGATAGTATTGTTGCTGAAAGTGAACCTGACAGAGTTTGTAGAATTGTAGCCCATGTAGGGGGCTTTGATATTGCTGCTATTCTTGGGGCTATGCTAGCTTGTGTAGATTTTAAAAAGCCTTTTGTTATTGATGGTTTTATTACCGCTGTAGCAGCAGCTTGTGCAGTACGCATGAACGCGCGCATTACAGACTATGCATTGCCGTCACATCATTCCCGCGAAAAAGGTACAGAGCTGGCATTGGCTGAGGTGGGGATTACACAAGATATGGTACCTATTCAAGCCCAAATGTCGATGGGGGAAGGTACAGGGGCTATTTTGATGGTACAAATGCTCAAAACTACTCAGCATATGTTTGTACATGTAGGTACCTTTGCAGATTTGATGAAATTATAAGGAGGAAGAATGGAAATAAATAAATACTTTAATATACATTTTGAGCGAGCTGATGATGCAACTATCTCTAAAAGGTTGATAGGTGGGGCTAAGATCAAGGGACCTGCGTTGGTTATCCTGATCCTCTCCATATTTATCGCCTCTATTGGGTTGAATATGAATAGTACGGCAGTTGTTATTGGTGCTATGCTTATATCGCCGTTGATGGGACCTATTTTAGCAATTGGCTTTGGCTTCGCTACGCTTAATTTTACAGTTGCGAAGAGTGGTATTTTAAGATTGTCCGTACAGATTATGATTGCTGTTTTGGCATCTGCTTTATATTTTTATATTTCCCCCGTTCAGACGGCTACATCTGAACTATTAGCGCGTACAGAACCGAATATTTTTGATGTATTCATTGCTATATTTGGTGGGTTAGCTGGGATTATTGGGCAAACGCGTAAGACCTTAGATAATGTTATACCAGGGGTTGCGATTGCAACTGCACTTATGCCACCACTATGTACGGCAGGATATGGACTTGCTAGTGGAAATTGGACCTATTTCTTTGGGGCTAGTTATTTATTCTTTATAAATGCATTCTTTATCTTCTTTGCAGCTTTTATTGTTTTAAAGGGTGTATATCGGTTGCCATTCCATGAACAAGCCGAAGAGCGTATTCGTCGTAATCAGCTAATATTTCTTGTGATTGGTCTTATTATGGCTATACCAAGTATTTATGCAGGCTATGATATGACCATCAAGTATTCCGAGTCAAATCATCTAGAGCAGTTTATTAAGAATGATATTAATCAAGACGGACGTCGACAAGTGATTGATTATTCATTGGATCGGACGAATAAGCTAGTAGACATAGTAGCTATAGGCGCTCCTGTGACTTCAGAGGAGCGAGCCCAGTTGGATGACAAATTACAGAAGGATGATTACTTGCAGCCTTATACATTACGATTTGTTACTAGCGTAGATGAGAAAAAATCTACTACGGATAAGGTGAACTCGAATAAATCTTCAGAGAATCTTGAAAAATATAAAAACTTGAGTAATCTGTACCAGCCGACTTATGAACTAGTAAGTGAAACTATAAATACTATGAAAACGACAGAAGCTGAAGCAAAGGCGTTATTCCCGTTTGTAAGCAAAGTGGAAGGCATGCCTTTGATAGATAATTTAGAACAGCCTAAAGCGAATCGCTATATGGTGATTATCCATACCACGTCCACTGTATCTGATGCAGATTTGGAACGAATAAAAGCTTGGTTAGAGGCTAAATTATCAGCACCTGTAACTATTTCTGTGGAGCAAACAACGTCAACTTTATAATTGAATCTTTTGATTTTGATTAGATTGTTTATTATATAGAGCGATATGTATAACGGTACTAAGTTTGATTGTACCTATTAGGTATATTACCTAGTAGTACGGGGAATCATCTTAGTACCGTTTTTATGTACTTAGCATAGCTAAATGTAATTACTCTTATCTTGCTATAGATTAAGGTTATATTAATTGATGTATAAAATCTATTATACGAGTGGGAATTAAATTGTTATACTTACTACATCGAAATTATTGAATAACTAATTGTAGATAGGTGATAAGAATATATAGCTTTTAAAATATCTACGAATGTTGTATACGTATGAGTCCTCGTCAGAGATGTAGGCTTTCATCTTAGATAGGAGGATTACATGAAAAAATGGTTAGCATTAGCAGCGACGGCCGTATTGGGCGCGTCCTTATTAATTAGTGGTTGTGGTTCTTCCACAAACAACGCAAGCTCCAGCGGTGCTGGTAGCTCTAAAGCAGAGGTATTAAAAGTAGCAGCAAACCCAGTACCTCATGCTGAAATTTTGAATCAAATTAAGCCATTATTGGCTAAAGAAGGTGTAGATCTTCAAGTTATTGAGTTTACAGATTATATCCAACCAAACATGGCATTGTCTAGTAAAGAAGTCGATGCAAACTTTTTCGCTAATGTGCCTTACCAAAATAACTTCAATAAAGATCATGGTACAAACTTCGTAAGCTTTGCACCAGTTCACATTGAACCATTGGCGATTTACTCTCAAAAAATTAAAGATTTGAAAGACTTGCCAAATGGCGCAAAAGTAGCAATTCCTTCCGACCCAACAAACAGTGCTCGTGCACTTCTCTTGTTGCAAAGTGCAGGTCTTGTAACGTTGAAAGACCCAACTGGTTTGACTAATACTCCATTTGATGTGACTAGCAACCCTAAAAACATCCAAATTACTGAGTTAGAAGCAGCTCAAATTCCTCGTTCTATCCAAGACTTAGATGCAGCTGTCATCAATGCTAACTATGCATTGCCAGCAGGTCTTAACCCTACAAAAGATGGCTTATTCGTAGAAAAAGCTGACTCTCCATATGCAAATCTTCTTTCCGTTAACCCTGGTGATGAAAACAAACCAGCTATCCAAAAATTAGCTAAAGCATTACAATCTCCAGAAGTTAAGAAATTCATCGAAGAACACTACAAAGGGGCCATCATCCCAGCGTTCTAATCAAATGAATGGTTAATAACATAAATTGAAGCGTTAATAACATAGTATATTTCACAAAACATCTCCTCAGATTAACTCTCTAATACAAAAAAGACGTAACACCATTTGGTGTTACGTCTTTTTGTTATTACTTGATTGGTGCATTACGCATCAATTGGTTTTGCATATTTTTTTCTGTACGAATGAGGGGTTTCTGTAGTAGCCATTTTAAAGATCTTACAGAAGTAACTCGTTCTGTTATATCCCAAGGTTTTACTGATTTGATTGACTGTTAATTGGGAATAGACCAACAATTTTTTTGCTTCTTGCATACGAAGTAGTGTTATATACTGCACTACTGAAAGTCCTGTATCATCCTTAAAAATCTTAGAGAAATAGGACTCGCTTAAATGAATATGTTCCGAAATCCGCCTGAGCGACACTCGTTTGCTCAGGTTTTTTTCTATGTATAATATAGCTTTCCTGATTTCTGGACGATTAATAGGCTGCTCTGACTCGACAAAGTCTGGTAATTGTTCATATGGTAGTTCTTCCGCCACTGAATCGTTGAATGGGAAGTAATGTTCCACTAAGATTCGTAATACCTTTGTAGCACTGTAAATTTGTTCTGCTGTAAGAACGGGTAATGCCTGATATAATGCGCGAAGCTTAGTGTCTTCGTGCCAATCTGTCTGAGTAGGTAAAATCGGCTTAATCGTAGTATCCTCTGTTTTCGTTTGCCCTGCCATGATAAAGCCTAAGATGGCTCCCTCTTTCATAACGGGAACGGAAAAATCTATGAGCCCCATGTGACAGCGATAAGGGCAAGAGGATAGCTCTTTTGTCGCATCGAGTCCTCCATATAGATCACATTGATTGCAGCGCTTAGCATAGGTTGGGTTTCGTCTTACTACCTTGCAGAAAGGGGAAAAGTTATATTCTTGAGATAACACTTTTCCACGATTATTGACGAAAATAGCTGCAATTTTTGTTATGTTTGTGAAATCTCGCATGATTTCGTTGATAAGTTTAGTATCTTCCCGAGTACAAATCATAGTGAAATCTCCAATCACAAATGTGCTAAGAGGTCTAGTAAGCTCACCGCTATAATCGCTTTACTTGCTCTCTATTTAGTGGGCTTGCTCATAAACCTAAGAAAAGAGAAAAGTGACATGCCACTTGAAATTCATATACTTATAACTCTACGTTATTACTAATACATATTCTCCTATATATGTATAAGTATAACAGGATTGTGGCATTTTTGTAATAGAAAAATCGTATTTTACGAATACACATAAAAAAGTTGTATTACAGAATTTTTATAATAAAGGTAGAAAAACCCTTATATTACATATATTTAGAAAGGATTGAGCCCAATGGACAGTGACTGAATAGCAAGGCATGCTCTATAAAATTATATGGTGTACAGGGAATATCGTTGCATATATATGAAAAATAAATGAAACGATAAAAAGCGATATAAGGCGACTTAAAACAATATCAGGAGATATAGCATAACATACAGCAACATACATTCCTGTACAAAGATACTTTCATTACACGTATGGAGGGTATTATGGCGACAACATGTGGATTAACTGAATTTGTAGGGACTAGCAAAACTGGTGATACTATAGGTCTCGTAATTGCTAATGTAGATCAACAAGTATTAGATGCGATGCAATTGAAGAAAAAATATCGTTCTATCGGTATTTTAGGTGCACGTACTGGTGCAGGTCCTCATATTATGGCAGCTGACGAAGCAGTAAAAGCGACAAATACTGAAATCGTTAGCATTGAATTACCTCGTGATACTAAAGGTGGCGCAGGTCACGGTTCTCTTATCATCTTTGGTGGTGATGATGTATCCGATGTAAAACGCGCTATTGAAGTGGCATTAGCTGAAGTGGAACGCACCTTTGGCGATGTATACGCAAACGATGCTGGTCATCTTGAGTTGCAATATACAGCACGTGCTAGCCATGCAGTAAATGCAGCATTTGGTGCTCCTGAAGGTAAAGCATTTGGCCTTATTGTAGGTGCTCCTGCAGCTATTGGTGTAGTGATGGCCGATGTAGCTGTTAAATCTGCTAACGTTGATGTAATTGGTTATGCATCTCCTTCTGCAGGCACAAGCAATTCTAACGAAGTTATCTTACAGATTTCTGGCGATTCTGGGGCTGTACGACAAGCGGTTATTTCTGCTCGTGAAGTAGGTAAAAAATTACTAGGTACGATGGGTGACGAACCAGTGAACGGAGCCCCTTCCTATATCTAATCTGAAAGGATGGTATGCCCTATGAAATCAAAACGTTTTGAAGTCTTAAGTCAACGTCCTGTTAATCAGGATGGTTATGTAAAGGAATGGGTAGAGGAAGGTTTTATAGCTATGGAATCTCCCCAAGATCCAAAGCCTAGTCTCAAAATCGAAGGCGGCCGCATCGTTGAACTCGATGGTAAACGCCGTGAAGATTTTGACCTTATCGATACATTTATTGCAAATTATGGTATTGTTCTCGACGGTGCTCCACAAGCGATGGCAATGGATTCAAAAGACATTGCTAATATGATGCTTACCCCTTCAGTACCTCGTGAAGAGATCGTTAAGATTTGTAAATCTATTACTCCCGCAAAAATGCTAGAAGTTGTTTGCTCCATGAACGTTGTTGAGATGATGCAATGTATGCAAAAAATGCGTGCTCGTCGCACAATGGCTAACCAAGCTCATGTAACAAACGTAAATGACAATCCAGTACAAATCGCTGCGGATGCTGCAGAAGGTGCACTTCGTGGGTTTGCGGAAGAAGAAACAACAGTAGCCGTTGCTCGTTATGCACCACTTAATGCGATTAGCTTACTCGTAGGCTCTCAATGTGGTCGACCAGGCGTATTGACTCAATGCTCCTTGGAAGAAGCAACAGAATTAGAACTTGGTATGCGCGGTTTCACAGCTTATGCAGAAACCATTTCCGTATATGGTACAGAAGACGTATTTACCGATGGTGATGACACACCTTGGTCTAAAGGCTTCTTAGCATCTGCTTATGCATCTCGTGGTCTTAAAATGCGCTTTACTTCTGGTACAGGCTCTGAAGTACAAATGGGCCAAGCAGAAGGTAAATCCATGTTGTACCTTGAAATCCGCTGCCTATACATTACAAAAGGCGCTGGTGTACAAGGTATTCAAAATGGCTCTGTAAGCTGTATCGGCATTCCAGCAGCCGTACCTTCTGGTATCCGCGCTGTATTGGCAGAAAACCTTGTAGCAGCCATGCTCGACCTAGAATGTGCATCTAGTAATGACCAAACATTTAGTCATTCTGACTTGCGTAGAACAGCACGTACATTGATGCAATTTGCACCTGGTACTGACTTCATCTGCTCCGGTTATAGCTCTACACCAAACTATGACAACATGTTTGCTGGTTCTAACTGGGATGCAGAGGACTATGATGATTGGACAGTTATCCAACGTGACCTCAAGGTAAATGGCGGTCTTATTCCTGCTCGCGAAGAAGAAGTTGTAGCGGTTCGTAATAAAGCGGCTCGTGCATTACAAGCTTTATTCAAAGCATTAGGCTTGCCTCCAATTACAGATCAAGAGGTAGAGGCTGCTACGTATGCTAATGGCTCTAAAGATATGCCTCCTCGCGATAAGGTTGCAGATATTAAAGCAGCTCAAGACTTGTTAAACCGCGGTGTTACAGGCGTTGACTTCGTAAAAGGCTTAGCTAAAGAAGGTCACCCTGATGTAGCACAAAGTGTTTTGAATTTATTGAAACAAAAAATCTCCGGCGATTACTTACAAACATCGGCCATCTTTGATCGTGATTTCAACGTTATCTCCGCGATTAACAATAGAAATGACTATCAAGGTGTTGGCACAGGGTATCGTGTGGAAGGTGAAGATTGGGAACGTATTAAAGATATTCCAAACGCCATTGATCCACGGGATATATAAGGAGGTGTCATGATGGCTGAAATTAACAGAGATGTATTACGCTCTATTATCCTAGACGTTTTACAAGAAATGGGCGGTGTTCATGAGGCGCCACAATTCAAGACTAATGTTGGTGAAAGTGCAGCACCTAGACATGAAGACCCAACTGGTGACGATAGCTGGCTACAAACTGGTGGCCCTGCACAACCTGGCACTAGCGCAGATGAAGTAGTGATTGCCGTTGGTCCTGCCTTTGGTCGCAGTCAACGACAAACTATCGTTGGTGTACCGCATCAAGAGGTAATTCGTCAATTAGTAGCTGGTATCGAAGAAGAAGGCCTTAAAGCTCGTGTGATCCGCGTATACCGTTCCTCTGACGTAGCGGCTGTAGCCGTTGAAGGTGATTCTATTTCTGGATCCGGTGTATGTATCGGCATTCAATCTAAAGGTACAACCTTGATTCACCAACGGGATTTACAACCACTTTCAAACTTGGAATTATTCCCTCAAGCACCGCTATTAACAGCTGAAACATACCGCGCTATCGGTAAAAATGCTGCTAAATACGCTAAGGGCGAATCCCCAACACCAGTACCAACATTGAACGATCAAATGGCTCGTCCAAAATACCAAGCATTGTCTGCGTTGCTTCACATCAAAGAAACGAAGCATGTAGTCAAAGGTAAGCCAGCTGATGAAGTTCGCGTCACTGTATAAGGAGGTTTACTATGGCTAACGAATTAGAAGCCTTAATTCGGCAGATCGTATCTGAAATAGAAGGGGCGAAAGGCAGTACAACACAATACTCTACGCCTCATACACCATCTACAACAAATACAGTAGATAGAGTGGTTACAATCGAAGATTATCCGATTGCTAAAAAACATCCAGAATGGATTGACCTAGGTCAAGGCCGTGACTTGAGCCATATTACGATGGAAAATGTTATGGCAGGTCACATTACAATGGATGATTTGAAAATTTCTCCATCTATTTTGAAAGCTCAAGGTCAAATCGCTAAGGCTGGCGGTCGCGATCAAATTGAACTTAACTTCTCCCGCGCTGCAGAAATGACAAAAGTTAGCGATAAACGCTTACTTGAAATGTATAATGCACTTCGTCCATATCGTTCTTCTAAACAAGAACTCTTAGACATTGCTAGCGAACTCGATGGTCTAGGTGCTCCAATTTGTGCAAACTTTGTACGAGAAGCTGCAGAAAACTATGAACGTCGTAAAAAGCTGAAAGGTGATAATTAACCTATAGGAGATGTCATTATGAAACGAATTGTTGGCATCGATATTGGAAACTCGACAACAGAAGCAGCCTTGGCCGAAGTGCATAGCAATGGTGAGGTAAAGTTTCTATCCTCTGCTATCGCTAGTACTACAGGTATTAAAGGGACTCGCGAAAATATCGTAGGCCTCATGGATGCCCTCAAGTCGCTAATCAGGTCTGCTAATCTTACACTACGAGATATTGACTTAGTTCGTATTAATGAGGCTACACCAGTTATCGGTGATGTAGCTATGGAGACCATTACGGAAACCATTATTACGGAATCTACCATGATAGGGCACAACCCTAAAACACCGGGCGGGTTAGGCCTTGGTGTAGGGTATACCGTTCCTATTGAGCAATTAATCGATAAGCCACAAGGTCAACCATACATCGTGGTGGCTCCAAAGATTATCGACTTTGAATTGATAGCACAGCTGATTAATGCATATTGCAAACGAGGTTATGATATTCGAGCTGCTATCCTTCAAGCCGATGATGGGGTGCTCGTCAACAATCGATTGGATCATAAAATTCCTATCGTAGACGAGGTTGCATATATCGATAAAATCCCAATGGGCATGCTTTCTGCTGTAGAGGTTGTAGAACCGGGGCAAGTGGTATCACAATTATCAAATCCGTATGGTATTGCCACTGTATTTGAGCTTTCACCAGAGGAAACAAAAAACATTGTACCTATTGCAAGAGCCCTCATCGGGAACCGTTCTGCGGTAGTTATCAAAACACCTGCAGGGGATGTTAAAGAACGGGTAATACCAGCTGGTTCCATTATAGTAATGGGAAACGGTAGAACTGTATCTGTTGACGTATCAGCAGGGGCAGAGCGAATCATGGAAACTCTCGAATCTGTTCATCCTATCGACGATATTAGTGGTGAAGCAGGTACGAACGTAGGGGGAATGCTGGAAAAGGTGCGCCTCACTATGGCTCAATTAACGAATAAATCACCTCAAGATGTATTCATCCAAGACTTACTGGCTGTAGATGTATCGGTTCCTATTAATGTAAAAGGCGGTCTTGCAGGCGAATTCTCTATGGAACAAGCTGTAGGTATCGCGTCTATGGTTAAATCGGACCATCTACAAATGGAAATCATCGCTAAACAGGTGGAAAAAGAATTGGGTATACCTGTTGAAATCGGTGGTGAAGAGGCTGAATCGGCAATCTTAGGTGCGTTGACAACGCCAGGGACTGCAAAACCAATGGCTATACTCGACTTAGGTGCGGGCTCTACTGATGCATCTATCATCAATCAAGAAGGAAAAATTAAGGCTATTCATCTAGCTGGGGCGGGAAACATGGTAACAATGCTCATCAACTCCGAACTTGGGTTAGAGGATATGCATATTGCAGAGGCCATTAAGCGAGATCCATTGGCTCAAGTACTCAGCGTATATCATATTCGTCATGAAGATGGAACGGTGCAGTTCTTTAATGAACCGCTATCGGCTGCATTGTTTGGTCGCGTTGTTATCGTTACTCCTGATGGACTCGTTCCCGTAGAGCGAGATATTCCTCTTGAAACGATTAAGCGTGTGCGCCAAACTGCAAAGAAACGAGTATTTGTTACTAATTCACTCCGTGCCTTAGCATCTGTCAGTCCTACTCATAATGTACGAGATATACCATTCGTCGTTATTGTAGGTGGCTCTGCATTAGACTTTGAGATTCCTCAGCTCGTAACAGATGAGTTATCTCAATACGCCTTAGTAGCAGGGCGAGGCAATATTCGAGGTGTTGAAGGGGCGCGTAATGCGGTAGCAACAGGACTTGTCCTCTCCTATGTAGGGAAGGGAGGCCAATGATGGATCAAAGTATCATCAGCAAGCCAACCATCTTGCTCTATACGACATCGCATATCGGTGAGGATGTATTAAAACCTGTTCTATATGGCATTGAAGAGGAAGGGCTACCCGTAGTAATTGAGGCTCATAGTGGTACTCACATGGATTTGGCTGATTTAGCATCTCGAAACTCGGCTTTGTCAGTCGGTATTGGCGTTGATGAACAAGCGATTGTGTTAACTTATAAAAACATACCAGCTCATCAATTTATTTATCGACTTACGGGCTATGCTCAATATCCAGATAGCTTGCGCACCTTAGGTGTCAATGCAGCTCGCCTTGTAAAAGGCAATCCATTCGCTTTTGACGAACGATTGGAAGTGGCCTTTTAAATAGAATGAACGTGAGAGGTGGTGCATATGGCTATTTATACGAAAACCGGTGATGCAGGTACAACGGCTCTTTTTGATGGCACTAGAGTACCTAAGAATTCACTTCGTGTGGACACATATGGAACCTTTGATGAATTAAATGCACAGGTTAGTGTGTGTGAGAAATTAGTCGTCTCACAGGAGAATAAACATGTGCTTCACACATTACAACATCAGCTATTCCGCTTATGTGCGGAGGTAGCAACGCCTCATGTAGAACATCTTAGTGAAAGTAGCAACTTGATTTCACAACAAGATATTAGCGACTTGGAACGTATGATCGATGACTATACGAAGCGATTACCACAACAACATAGCTTTATATTAAGCGGTAATTATTTATCTGCTGCAGAGCTTCATGTGGCGCGTACTATCTGTCGTCGAGGGGAACGATTACTCATTAGTTTAGGTGAAGTAGAACCAATTCGCGATGAGGTTCGAAAATTTATAAATCGATTATCTGATGCTCTTTATATCATGGCTCGCATGGAAGACTATGTGCAATTTGTAGAAACAATTGTAGAGCGCGTAGCAGAACGTGTTAAGAACAGTCATGCTGAAGTACTGGCAAAAACGAATCGGAGCTTATGGCATATGGGGCATACTACTGAAAATGGAGTTAGTTATATGGCAACTAGAACAAAGCTAGAAGAAATTATGACGAAACTTTCACAAGCAGCCTTGGACTATGCTCAGTCCATAGGCGTACCTATCGTTGTATCCATTGTGGATACAAAAGGTGTATTAATGTATTTCCATCGTATGTCAGATGCATTGCTCATCAGCAACGATATCGCACAGGCAAAGGCGTATACTGCAGTAGCTCTCAAAGCGGCAACTCATGAAGTACATCAAAGTGCACAGCCTGATGGCGATCTATTCAACATTGAATCCATGGTAAATCGTAAAATCTGCACCTTTGGTGGCGGTTATCCTATCATCATCGACGGGGAAATTGTCGGTGGGTTCGGCATTAGCGGTGGTACTGTGGCAGAAGATATGGACATTGCATCTCATGCATTACAATCTTTGTTAACTCGATGAGGTGAAAACAATGGACGTAACGCAAATGTATATTAGTGAGTTTGTTGGTACAGCCGTTTTACTTGCATTTGGTAACAGTACAAATGCATCGATTTTATTAAAGAAAACTATCGTTGGTATCTTTGGTACTAACTGGTTACACATTATTTTTGGATGGGCTTTTGCGGTAACCTTCGGTGTGTATGTAGGAATTACACTAGGTGGACCTGGTCATTTGAACCCTGCCGTTACCTTTGCTCTCGCTGTAGCAGGTATCTTCCCATGGGAACAAGTAATTCCAATGTCTATCGCTCAAATTGCCGGCGCTTTTGTTGGTGCTACTATCGCAGCGGTATTTTATTATCCGCACTTCAAGGAGACCGGTCCTGATGAAGGTAACTGCGTAGGTATCTTTGCAACTGGTCCAGCTATTGATCATAAACCTTGCAATTTGATTTCTGAAATCATTGCTACCTTTATGCTCATTCTAGCAATCCTTTGCTTAGGCAAGATGGTAGATGGTTTAGCTCCAGTGGTTATCGGTATTCTCATTGCATCCATCGGTATGTCCTTTGGTGCAACTACAGGTTATGCATTAAATCCAGCTCGTGACTTTGGACCTCGTTTGGCATATACTATTTTGCCAATTCCTAACAAGGGAACGGCAAATTGGCAATATGCTTGGGTCCCAATCGTTGGTCCGTTGATTGGGGCAGGCTTAGCTGTAGTATTCTTCAAATTAGTGGCACCTTAAGAGAAAACTGTACTGAACGACTAGTATTTACAGTCCTTTGCCACTAAATGAAACACATAATTTGTATTAGGAGGAGATTATATGGCCTTTCAAGAGGTAATTGATGCAAAACAACGCATCATTCAAGAATTTGTACCCGGAAAGCAGGTTACGATAGCCCATGTTATTGCTAATCCTAAGCCCGATTTATTTAGAAAAATGGGGCTTGAAGAAAAAGGACGCAATGCCATTGGGATTCTTACCATAACACCTGGCGAAGGGACCATTATTGCAGCCGATATTGCAAGTAAGTCTGGTGACATTGAAATCGGTTTCATCGACAGATTTTCGGGGGCACTTCTCATAACAGGAGATGTATCTGCTGTTGAATCGGCATTGCAGAGCGTTATTGAAGGATTGCAACGCATATTAGGATTCTTCCCAACGGATTTAACTAGATCCTAATGAAAGGGTAATTATGAGTACCGAACAGAAAGAAAAACGCATCCTTCTCGTAGGGCGCAGCGGATGTGGTAAGACCACATTGGCAGATACGATTACTCATGGCTCTGCAACGTATCACAAAACACAAGCCATAACTCGTGTGGGCAATTTTATTGATACCCCTGGAGAATATATGGAAAATCCTAATTACTATCGAGGCATTATCTTGCACGCCTATGATGCGGATATAGTGATTTTCATGATTCCTGCAGGCGATGAAACAACCATATTCCCACCAAGCTTTGGGAATTCGTTAAATCGCAAGGTTATTGGTGTTGTATCAAAAGTTGATACGGGAAAAGATGTGGAGGCACCTCGTCGCAATCTAAAATTAGCGGGAGCCTCTGAGATTTTTGAAATATCCGTTCACGATCAAGCATCGTTGAAACGTTTATGTGACTACATATATAGTTAGTTGAAAGAAGGTTTTTCCATGGACAGAGGTTTTGAAGAACAACTCAACCAATTTATTTTAAACAAGGCGATCATTCCAAAAAGCTTAGGTCTATGGGAGCGATATTTCAAAAAAATGTGTCTCGCTTGGCAAGAAATTCGGCCTGAGATTCATGTACAACATATCATCTTTTCTGCAGATAACGGAATCTCCGTAGACGGACTAATCGGTTATAACTATGAAATCACTCGTAAACAGTCTCAAAACATGATTGATGGTAAAAGTGCAGTTGCCAATTACTGTATCTTTAACCATATTCCTTACGAAGTGGTAGATGTTGGTATTGCGTGTCCTAAAGGCATCGGGATAGACCGAAAAGTTAGTCAAGGTACGAAAAATATTTTACATGGTGCCGCTATGAGCGGCGAAGAATTTGATTTAGCATACCAAGCTGGTTACAACCGCGTTGTGTACTATGCGGAATCAGGAATTAATCTATTTTCCTTCGGTGAAATGGGCGTTGGTAATACTACCACATCAGCAGCCGTGTTAAGCGGGCTCACAAAATTAGACCCACGCATAACTGTAGGACCTGGATCTGGTCCCGATGACGAAGCGTATATGAATCAAAAACGTGAATTTGTACAGACTGCACTGGCTCATCATAAAGGGCATCTCAATACACCAAAGGATGTTATTAGTCGCGTTGGTGGCTTTGATATAGCCGCAATTACAGGTGCGATGGTAGCTTGTACAGATTTACATATCCCATTCGTTATTGATGGGTATATTACAGCGGTAGCGATGGCTTGTGCCACTCAAATGAATGGTGATGCGCCATTGTATGGCATTCCATCTCATTATTCTCGTGAAGTAGGAATGGCCGCAGCATTAGCGTATGCAAATATACGTCTTGATGAAGTTCCTATCCATGGTCAGATGGCATTGGGGGAAGGTACAGGAGCTGTACTGATGGTACAACTACTTAAAACTGCACATTTTGCCTTTATGAATATAGGGACTATGGTGGAATTATTAGAAAAATAAATTTGTAATCTTTGTACTATGTTTTGTAAAAGGAGAGAAAACAGATGACACAAGAAGCATTAGGTATGGTGGAAACTAAGGGCCTAGTAGGCGCTATTGAAGCAGCTGATGCAATGCTTAAAGCAGCTAATGTGGAACTAGTGGGCAATGAAAAAATTGGCTCTGGTCTCGTTACTGTTATGGTTCGCGGTGATGTAGGTGCTGTAAAAGCTGCCGTAGATGCAGGTGCAGCCGCTGCAGAACGCGTAGGTGTTGTTATCTCTACTCATGTAATTCCAAGACCACATAGAGATGTGGAAGGTATTTTACCAACAAAGGGTGAATAACTATGGCCGATACTAAAAGTATGGTAGATGAGATTTTAAAACGCGTATTGATGCGTATTGACGGCGCTAATTTAGGAAATATAACTGCTGGTGCAGCAAGTAAGGTATCTTCTAATAGTAGCTCGTCAGCTGTACGTACCTCTAATGCAGCTCAACTACAAATATCTGTAATTACTGAACACGTAGGTAGCACTACTACAGGTGATACAGTAGGTCTCGTTATTGCCAATGTAGACAGTCAAGTATTAGAAGCTATGAAGCTCACTAAGTCATATCGATCTATCGGTATCTTAGGTTCACGTACAGGTGCAGGACCGCAAATCATGGCCGCTGATGAAGCTGTAAAAGCAACGAATACAGAGATTGTTAGCATTGAATTCGCCAGAGATATGAAAGGTGGTGCCGGTTCTGGTTCCCTCATTATATTCGGCGGCGATGACGTATCCGATGTAAGACGTTCTGTAGAGGTAGCATTACGTGAATTAGAACGTACTTTCGGGGAAGTATATATGAATGAAGCAGGTCATGTGGAAGTTCAATATACAGCGCGCGCAGGAGAAGCATTAGTGACTGCCTTTGGAACACCAGAAGGTAAAGCCTTTGGCTTGATCGTTGGAGCCCCAGCAGCTATTGGTGTAGTTATGGCAGATACAGCAGTTAAATCAGCTAATGTAGATGTGGTAGGCTATCAATCACCATCGAGCTCATCTATGTCTAACGAAGTAATTTTACAAATTTGTGGCGATTCAGGGGCTGTTAAACAAGCCGTTAAGGTAGCTAGAGAAGTAGGGATTACATTACTTAGTACAATGGGTAGTACAACTGAAAATATAGGTGAGTCCTATATAATCTAATGTGTTGATCATTGGATTGTATACTTAAATAACTGTAATCGTCATGATGGAATAGATGATACTTTCACAATGTGAATAGGAGGATTCATAATGGCAGAACTAAATGAACAAATGTTACGGGCTATCATTATGGACATAATGGATGAAGTAGGAATGCTCAAAGAGGAACCTGCTCAAGTTCAACCAAAAGAAGAACCAAAAGCAGATCTAAAATCAGAGCCTCAAGAGCCAGAGTTAAAAGATTTGATTCGTCAAATGTTAGTAGATATGCAACGTAGCTAGCATTATAGGAATGCATGAATCCAGAGAGCGAATCATCCAAGTATTAGACGGGAGGTGGCATGGTGAAAGAGTCGCTAGGATTGCTTGAGGTGGCTGGGTTATTGGGGGCTATTACCGCATCAGATGCAATGGTTAAGGCTGCCAATGTAAGGCTAGTAGGCATTGAAAAGGCTAAAGGCTCTGGGTGGATGACTGTTAAAGTAGCTGGCGATGTAGCCGCTGTAGATGCAGCCGTTCAAACAGGCGTTGCTATCACTACGGGAATGAATCTATATGTAGCGCATAAGGTAATTCCTCGTCCAGCAGAAGGCCTTGTAGAAGCTTTCAATGAGGACTTTAAAGAACAGCCAGCTAAGCTATCTGTTGAAATAGAGCCAGTAAAAGAAGTAGTTAAAGAAGAACCTAACAAAGACGGTAACGACGATGTTAAACATGGTTCTAAGGAAAATGGTAAAGCCGAGAATGAAGAAAAGAAGTCTTCTCTCGATGAAAAAGCTGTAAAGGTGTTGAATGAAATCGTTTCTACCATTGTTGATCCGAAGGATTCCAAGAAGGCAGTAACGAAAAAAGCTACACCGAAAAAAAGCACTAAAAAGAAATAATGTAAAGGTAAGAAGCAATAAAGGAGATTATCATGAATAACGCATTAGGCATGGTAGAAACAAAAGGTTTAGTAGGCGCAATTGAAGCGGCTGATGCAATGGTAAAAGCAGCTAACGTTACATTAGAAGGTACTGAAAAAATTGGTTCCGGTCTTGTAACTGTAATGGTTCGCGGTGATGTTGGCGCTGTAAAAGCGGCGGTTGATGCAGGCTGTGCAGCAGCACAAAAAGTTGGCGAAGTAGTATCTACTCATGTAATTCCACGCCCTCATAGCGACGTAGAATTAATCCTACCTAAGAAAGGATAATAGCTTATGGATCGGGAACAGATTCGTGCTATCGTACGAGAAGTGATCGAAGCCATGTTCGAATCGTCCATTCCCGTAGGTGTGAGCAATAGACATGTCCATCTATGTCAGGCGGACTGGGATGTATTATTCCCGAATCAGGCTATTACTAAGAAAAGTGACTTAAAGCAAACTGGAGAGTTTGCTTCAGAACAAACCGTTACCTTAGTGGGGCCTAAAGGGGTCATTCAAAATGTCCGCGTACTAGGCCCTCTTAGAAAACAGTCACAAGTGGAGGTATCGTTGACCGATGCTCGTACATTAGGCATAAAGCCTCCTATTGTGCTATCTGGTCATTTAGAATCAGCCGTAGAGATTACTCTATGTACTGAAAACGGGGAGATCACGAAACCTATTTGTATCGCTGCAAAACGACATATTCATATGTCGCCGGATGATGCAAAACGGCTTAATGTAAACGATGGCGATAGCGTTAATGTTGAACTTCAAACGCTAGAACGCACCACTGTGTTTGGTGATGTCATCGTTCGGGCCGTACCTGGTTTTGTCCTAGAACTTCACATTGATACAGATGAGGCAAATGCTGCCAATGTACAAGGTACAGTGATGGCGAGAATTGTACAGTAAAGTAGGTGATATGATGAAAGGTTTGAAAAAGGCAAATAATACATTGCAAGAGTTCTCTGATCTTGTAGAGTCTAAACAAGTGAGCTCTCATAATCAAAAGAATTTGCGTGTAGGCATTGACCTTGGCACATCATCTATTGTCCTATCCGTAGTAAACGATAAAGGCAAACCTATATATGGCGCCTTTGAATACAATGAGTCTATTCGAGATGGCCTTGTAGTTGACTATGTGGGGGCTGTTACAATTACGCGAGCGTTAAAGGCTAAGGCAGAAGCAGCCTTAGGCACAGAACTTGTATATGCCGCAGCAGCTGTTCCACCTGGAACGATAGGCAAGAATAAAGATGTTGTAGGTCACGTTCTAGAAAGCGCCGGTTTTGAAGTGACTTGTATTCTAGACGAACCTACCGCTGCTGCTAATGTGCTAGGCATTACCGATGGCGCTGTTATCGACGTCGGTGGTGGTACTACAGGCATAAGCATTTTGAAGGATGGCCGAGTTGTATATACCGTAGATGAGCCGACAGGGGGTACCCATATGAACCTTGTTATTAGCGGGGCTTATGGTATCTCTATTCCTGAGGCAGAGGCTTATAAACGGAATGAAGCAAACAAACGCGATGTATATGCAACCATACGGCCCGTAGTTGAAAAAATGGCAGCCATTTCTAAGCGCGCGTTGCAAGAGGGTGGTTATGAAAAAGGAACCCCTATAGTAGTTGTGGGCGGTGCTTCTAATTTTGAGGAGTTTACAAAGACTTTTAGTCAATATATAGGATTACCTGTTCATAAGCCTCTATATCCTGAATTTGTAACGCCCTTAGGGATTGCCATGGGAAGTGAGCCTTAATATGGATGCATTAGTTAAACTGGTGCTAGAACGCCTAGAAAAGCGCATGACATCCACTGCAACCTTTATGGTCACGGAGAACACTAGTTATGATGAGCATATATTGTTGCAGAATCAACTCATTTCTTTTACTGGTATAGATTATGGTCATATACGAGAGTTAATGAGCGATACATTGGTGCCTTGGATAGCCTGTTTGCACCGTGCATTGGCCTATGACTGCGAGGTAACAATACGCCTAGCAGTTCCGGTGACCTCGTTGATGAATCCATCAGTCATTCTAGACTGGCCTATCAAATTTCTAGATAAATTTGGTCGTCCTATATATGCCAGCCATCAAGGTTGGATAACGGCCTCTTTTATAAGATCTTGTGAAAGTCAGTCTGTTATCGTCATATATAGGGGACAACGGTTTACCATGGCTGCTCGAGATGAAATTGAGCGCTTACATATCACAATAATTGAAGGGAACGAGAAGTATGCAAGTCGGTAAAGTAGTGGGTAGTATCGTATCTACTCAAAAGCATGAATCTCTAAAGGGAATGAAACTGATGATGGTGGACATTCTCGATGGAGAACAAGAGTTGACGGGGCGCATAGAAATCGCCGTCGATACAGTATGTGCTGGTGAAGGTGAATATGTGCTTCTAACTCGAGGCTCATCGGCACGGCATATTTTCGAAGATGATAAAGGCACCGCAGTAGATTGCGCTATTGTGGGTATTATTGATAGTTTTGAAAAATAATTGTATAGGAAATAGCTGGTGCCAGAGTTAAACCTAGTTATTGTGTCACATCATGAATGTATCCTTGATTGTGTACACCGTTAGTTGACATGGTCATTGCATCAGCAATGCAACCTATATGGAGGTTCATGATGGAAAACAATACACAGTTGAAAGAAATGATCCGCTCCATGGTTATAGATGTATTACAGGGGCAAAAGCAAGAAGCAGCCTCATCACAACCTTTTAAACAAGCGCCTAGAGGTCAAGTTGAACCAGGTGTATTTGATACTGTTGATGAGGCTATTCGAGCAGCAAAAGCAGCGCAAGCGCGCTTTGAAGATTGCACCTTGGCAACCCGTGAAAAGGTAATAGCAGATATCCGTGCTGCTATGCGCCCACGAGTACAAGAGTTGGCTCAAAAAACTGTTGAAGAAACAGGAATGGGTCGCGTTGCAGATAAAGTATTGAAATTAAACCTTACACTCGATAAAACACCGGGTGTAGAAGATCTCGTTACAGAGTGTGAAACTGGTGACAACGGCATGACATTATATGAATTGTCTGCCTATGGTGTCATCGGTGCTATTACACCAAGTACAAATCCAGCAGAAACGTTGATATGTAATACAATCGGTATGCTAGCAGCAGGGAATGCCGTATTCTTTAGTGTGCATCCTGGTGCTAAGCATCTAAGTCGGTTGCTAGTTAGTGAACTTAACCAAATCATCGCTAAGTCGATTGGCATTGAAAACCTAATCGTCACACTTCGTGAGCCATCTATTGAGTCTGCTCAAGAGATGATGTTGCACCCAGATGTGAGTCTATTAGTTGTTACTGGTGGTCCTGGTGTAGTAAAACAAGCGCTTCAAAGTGGTAAAAAGGTTATTGGTGCTGGTGCTGGTAATCCACCAGCCTTTGTAGATGAAACGGCAGATATTAAAAAGGCAGCTCAAGATATCGTCCTCGGTGCTAGCCTCGATAATAATATTCTATGTATCGCTGAAAAGAGCGTCGTTGCTATGCGCCAAATTGAGACACAACTAGTTCAAGAAATGGTGAAAGCAGGATGTGTCCTCGTTGATAATCAACAAGATATTCAACGACTCGTAGATTTAACAGTGTTACCGAATGGGACACCAAATAAAAAGTTTGTCGGTAAGAATGCAAGCGTCATTCTTGGTGCGGCACATATCCCGTACAACGGTGATCCACGATTGATCATCATGCGTACACCAAAAGACCATCCATTTGCAGTGATTGAAATGTTAATGCCTATTCTACCGGTTGTAACGGTAGATAGCTTTGATGAAGGTCTCGATGTATGCTTGATGTTAGAAGCGGGCTTACATCATACGGCAACCATGCATTCTTTGAATATGGAACGCCTCAATCGGATGGCCCGTAAGATGAAAACATCTATTTTTGTTAAGAATGGTCCATCCTATGCAGGGCTTGGTTTTAGTGGTGAAGGTACGACAACCTTTACAATTGCTACACCTACTGGGGAATCTACTACATCAGCGCGCTGCTTTGCACGTCGTCGTAGATGTTGCTTAACAACAGGATTTAATATTCGATAGGTGGTGAGCATATGAATAAATGGACTTTTCCAACCCAAATTTATGCAGGACCAGATTCGTTGAATCGTCTTACAGAATTTAATAATGAATCCATCCTTATCATATGTGATCCATTTTTGAAGGATTCACCAAGCCTTACCTATGTGATGGGATTAATGGACAGTAAAAATAAGGTAACCATCTATACTGATGTAGTACCTGACCCACCCATAACTCATGTAGTAAAAGGTATTGAATTTATGGAAGGTATTAAGCCCTCCGTCATCATTGCCATAGGTGGTGGCTCTTGCATTGATATGAGCAAAGGGATTGCTTATTTTGGTCGTAAATTAAAGCATATGGATATCAAATCCTTTATTGCAGTTCCTACTACTAGCGGCACAGGATCTGAAGTAACCTCTTTTGCTGTTCTTACTGATAGCGAAACACAAATTAAGTATCCTCTTGTAGATGATGCGGTATTACCTGATGAAGCTTTATTAACGCCATTATTTGTAAAAACATCTCCACCTAATGTTACTGCTTTTAGTGGTATGGATGTACTTGTTCACGCTCTTGAAGCCTATGTGGCAACGGCGGCAAATAATTTTACTGATGCATTGGCTCAACAGGCGATTGAGCTTGTCTTTGGGTACTTACCAAAATGTCATAAACCAACAGCTACAGAGCATGACCGCATGTCTATGCACGAAGCATCATGTCTAGCAGGGCTTTCCTTTAATCGGGCTGGCTTAGGTATTGTTCATGCTATGGCACATCAATTGGGCGGACAATTCCATGTGCCTCATGGTTTAGCAAATAGTATGCTCTTACCATATGTAATCGGCTTTAACTGCTCCCGCAATCCGGCGGTAGCGGAGAAGTATGCCCGTTTATCTGCTAAACTTGGCTTTGCAACCCATAATGCATCAGAGGCGGATAAATTAGCTGCTCTTATAGAGGCTATAGTTACATTGCAACATACATTAAATTGTCCAATGAATCTGACAGCCTTTGGTGTAGATAAAGCTGTATCGGAATCTAAGCTCGACCTTATGGCAGATAGAGCACTAGAAGATATGTGCTATAGATTCAATCCATATCCTGCTAACCATGATGACTTGATTAGCTTATATAAAAAAGTGCTGTAAATCCATATAAAACCGATATTAACATAATGTTTTGAAAAGAGACTTTGATGATTTCATTGAAGTCTTTTTTCTTATTTTTATATGACTGTTATCAGTTTATTTAAGTACTGTTAGATACATCTTTTTTTATAGTAAAGTGTTATAATATTCTTTACATCCTATAGGAAATATAACATTGCAATTCAAAATTAAGTATATTCTTTATAACTCTTTGGAATATGGAAAGCTTAGATTTTAACTGCTTTTGTTGTATAATATAAGTAGGATATTTAAAAATTTAGATATTTTCGTGAAAGTATAATATCCTCATCTAATTTTGAGTTTTACAAGTTAGATGTTTAGTGCATCGTATACGGTATTTTATGATGTGCTACTTTCACAAAAACGAGTGTGATCGCTTAGGTGGTCATACGGTTGTTAAAAAGAGAGGTATTTATGCAGCACATGCTACGCATGGGTATTGACGTGGGGTCTACAACGGTTAAAGTTGTACTATTGGACGAACACGATAATTATTTGTATAAGAAATACGTACGCCATTATGCGAACATTTTGGACACAGTATATACCTTGCTCCAAGAGGCTCAAGCGGGCCATGAAGATGATCTAGTTCATGTATGTATCACTGGTTCTGGTGGTATGGCGATGGCTGAAAAGGTGCGCATTCCATTCGTACAAGAGGTTATTGCTGAAACGCGAGCTGTAAAAGCACTCTATCCAGAAACAGACGTTATCATCGAACTAGGTGGTGAGGATGCGAAGGTTACTTACTTGGGTCAAACTGCAGAACACCGTATGAATGGTTCCTGTGCTGGTGGTACAGGCGCTTTCATCGACCAAATGGCGACCTTGTTGCAAACTGATGCATCTGGTCTTAACCAATTGGCTATGAATTCTGATACAATTTATCCGATTGCGGCACGTTGTGGCGTGTTTGCAAAAACCGACGTTCAAGCCTTGTTAAATCAAGGTGCATCCCATGAAAACATTGCTAAATCCGTATTCCAAGCTATCGTAAACCAAACGATTGCAGGCCTCGCATGCGGCCATAAAATCGAAGGTAATGTGGCATTCCTTGGCGGCCCGTTGACATTCTTGTCCGAATTACGCCAATGCTTCTGTGACACATTAGAGCTGGAAGAGTCTCAACGCATTATCCCTGAGAATGGTGAATTATTCATCGCTTTAGGGGCGGCATTGATGAAAGATGAATGCCGTGAGATTACGGTTGGTCAATTGACAAAGGAAATCGGTGCTCTTATCGGTATTCCTATGGAAGCTACAGACCGTGTAGATCCGCTATTTAAAAATGAACAAGAATTAGAAGAATTCCGAGCTCGTCATGCTAAGGCGGTAACGCCAAAGGCAAACATCGAAGATGCTCAAGGTCCTTGCTACCTTGGTATTGATGCTGGTTCTACTACGTTAAAAGTAGTGCTCATCAACAGCAATAAGGAAATTATCTTCTCTCACTATGGTCCTAACCATGGTAAACCATTAGAAAAATCTCGTGAAATTATCGAGCAAATTTACACATTATTGCCTAAAGGTGCGTATATTGCGCACTCTGGCGTAACTGGCTACGGCGAAGCCTTTCTTAAACGTGCCCTCGGCATCGATATCGGTGAGGTAGAAACGATGGCTCACTATCGTGCGGCTCGCTACTTCTGCCCTGATGTATCCTTTATCTTGGACATCGGCGGTCAAGATATGAAATGCTGTAAGGTTCGCGATGGCTACATCGAAGATATCGTATTGAATGAAGCGTGCTCCTCTGGTTGCGGTTCTTTCATCGATACATTCGCATCTGGCTTACGCATTCCTATCGACCAATTTGCGAAGGAAGGTTTGTTGGCAACCTTGCCAATCGACTTAGGCTCTCGTTGTACTGTATTTATGAACTCTAAGGTTAAGCAGGCTCAAAAAGAAGGTGCTACGGTACAAGATATCGCAGCAGGTCTTGCTTATTCTGTCATCAAAAATGCCCTTTACAAGGTTCTTAAGGTAAAAGATCCTAAAGAATTGGGCGATCATATCGTTGTACAAGGCGGTACGTTCTATAATGAATCTGTATTGCGCGCCTTCGAGAAATTGATGGGTGTAGAAGTAATTCGTCCTGACGTATCTGGCTTGATGGGTGCATACGGTATGGCTCTTCTTGCTGCCGAAACAGCTGAAGAGTTGCAAAAAGGTAATAGTACATTGCTAGATAGTGAAGGTCTTAACTCTTTACAAGTATCTACGACAATGCGCAATTGCGGCCTTTGCTCCAATAACTGTATGCTTACAATCAATGCATTCTCCGATGGTCGTACCTATGTAACGGGCAATCGTTGTGACCGCGGTGCAGGTGGTATGATTCAAGAGGAGCGCAAAGCAGTTCCTAACTTAGTAGATGTAAAATTACGTCGCTACTTCGACTATTACTTAAAGAAAAATATTCCAGAGTTTGAAGGTAAAATGCGCGTAGGTATTCCTCGCGTCCTCAACATGTACGAGGATTTCCCGTTCTGGTTCACATTCTTCAATACCTTGGGCTATGAAGTAATCCTTTCTGATTACACTACAAAGGACCAATACAATAAGGCTATCGATACGATCCCATCCGATACGGCTTGCTATCCAGCAAAGGCTGTACATGGTCATATTCGCGACTTGGCGAATGCACAGGTAGACTTTGTTTGGTACCCTTGTGTGCAACATGGTCCTAAGGAATTTAGCCGTGACAACAACTACCATTGCCCAATGGTTATTTCCTATCCAGAATTAATTAAAAACAACATGCAAGACGTACTAGGGGATACTCCATTCCATGCGCCGTTCTTGCCGTTGGCTGATAAAAAATCTCTTGTTCCGGCCCTTGTGAAAGCATTGGACTTCTTGGATCTCAAGAAGAAAGAGATTGCTAAGGCTGTAGACCTCGCTTGGGAAGAGCAAGAAAACTGTAAAGCTTCTTACCGTGAAACGACGAAGAAAACTGTATCTCGCCTTGTGGCAGAACAAATTCCGACTATCGTTTTAGCTGGTCGTCCATATCATTTAGACTCTGGTATCAACCACGGTATTCCTGAGCTCATTACTTCACTTGGAATGGCTGTTCTTACTGAAGATGGTGTAGCACCTCTCGGTAACGATATCAAACACTTGCGCGTTGTAGACCAATGGTCCTACCATAGCCGTCTATACCGTGCTGCTGAATTCGTAAGTAGAACAGAAGGCTTCCAAATTGTAGAGCTTAACTCCTTCGGTTGTGGTCTCGACTCTATCGTTGCGGATCAGGTAAAAGATATACTTTCAGCAAATCATAAAATCCATACCTTACTCAAAATTGACGAAGGTACAAACCTTGGGGCCGTTACGATTCGTCTGCGCTCCTTACAATCTGTAATGGAACGTAGCTTGCGTCGTCATAATAACCCAGAGGCACCGGAAGAAGTGGTAGTGGAACAATTACCAACGTACGATTACAATCGTGTGGTGTTCACTGAGGAAATGCGTAAGACTTATAAAATCTTGGTGCCCCAAATGTCACCATTGCATTTTAGCCTCTTAGAGCCGGTCCTCAAAAACGAAGGCTATGACTTTGAAATGTTGCCAGCGCCTACCCGTGACGATATCGAAGTGGGCCTAAAATACATCAATAATGATGCATGTTACCCAGCTATTATCGTTGTAGGTCAGCTCATGGCGGCCTTGCTATCTGGTAAATACGACGTAGAAAAAACGGCTGTTATCATCTCTCAAACGGGTGGTGGCTGTCGTGCGACGAACTATATCGGTTACTTGCGAAAAGCATTGATTGATGCTGGTATGAAACAAGTACCAATCCTATCCCTCAATGCAAGTGATATGGAACGTCAACCAGGCTTTAAATTGACTAAAGGCTTCTTGCATCGCATGATTCAAGCCGTTGTATACGGTGATGCTATTATGCAATGCGTATTGGCGACACGGCCATACGAAAAGAACCCTGGCTCTACCGATGCATTATGTGATTACTGGCTTAAAAAGCTTCGTGAAAACATTACATCTGCAAGTCTTCGCCAGTACAACAAGTACATCAAAGAAATTATCCATGACTTTGATAACTTGCCAGTCAATAAAGACGTACAAAAACCTCGCGTTGGTGTAGTAGGGGAAATTTACGTTAAATTCCATCCTAGTGCGAACAACCATATCAATGAACTCATTGAAAAAGAAGGGGGCGAAGTCGTTACATCTGGCTTATTAGACTTCTTCTTGTACTGTGCAATGGACAGCACATACCGTGCGAAACACCTTGATGGTACATGGCTATCTGGCTTCTTTGGTACACTGGCTCGTGAAGCCCTTGAACTATACCGCTTGCCATACGCTAAAGCAGTAGCGGCGTCTAAAAACTTTGACCCACTACAACGTATGACAGAAGTGGCAAAAGAAGCAGCTCAATTTATCGGCCTTGGTAACCAATGCGGTGAAGGCTGGTTCCTCACAGGTGATATGATTGACCTCATCGAAAAAGGGGCCAAACAAATCGTATGCTTGCAACCATTCGGCTGCTTGCCAAACCACGTAACAGGTAAAGGTATGGTTAAAACCCTATCTGCGGCTTATCCAGACGTGCGCATTGCTGCCATCGACTACGATCCAGGATCCAGTGCGGTAAACCAAGCAAATAGATTGAAACTACTACTATCGACAATGTTTGAATAAGAGCTCTGTTATATTTTCAATGGGGCCCCATTACAACTACATATCACTAGTATAGAAAAAACAAAGTCCTCTCTTGGCTCAGTACGTCGCTACGCTCCGTAAAATCGCTGCAGAGAGGACTTTGTTCTTTTCTATATACGCTATTTATGAAGATCTCCCATTGAAAATATAACTAGTGCAGATGGGGGAAGGGAAAAGTGCTATTACTTAATCCGTCATAAGGAGGCTTACATTTATAATGGGGCCCGGATACAACTGCATATTATTAGTATAGAAAAAATACAGCCCTCTCTTGGCTCAGTACGTCACTACGTTCCGTAAAATCGCTGCAGAGAGGTCTGTGTTCTTTTCCGTACAATCAGTTGGACAGAGGCTTTCCGTTATTGTGCTTAAAGTGTTTGTGAGGAATAAGAGTTAATCTATTTTTAGATATGGTATGATAGCCCTACAATGGGACATCTTCATAGCAAAAATTAATAAAAATAGCGTTACCTTTTTCGAAGCGATTTTACGGAACGAAGTGACGTACTGAGCAAGAAGAAGGTAACGCTGTTTTTATACTAAAATTTATTCTATTGTAGCGGGGCCCCATTGTAGGGCTCACACAAATGTTTAAAAGAGATTATTCTTTTTCAACCAAACCATATAAACACAATAAGGAAAGCGCTGCACATACTAGCATTGTTATCCCCATGGGAATACCTGTATATTCCCCACCAATACCAACGAGTGGAGATACAATACCTGCCGCAAACATGCTGGCAAAGCCTAGTATGGCAGAGGCACTGCCGGCCATTTTTCCGTATTTAGTCATCGCCATAGAGAAAGAGGCGGAACCGAATAGGGATACGGTACATACGGTAAAGAATAGGATGGTTGTTACAGGAATGAGGGACCATTCAAAAATCATGGCAATTAAGAATAGTAAGGACCCAATTGTAAGTTGCCATAGACTGAATGTAAGTAGTTGACGAGATGTTACTACATTACTTGCTCGTCCGCTAATAGCACTGGCTAAGATGATACCGCAGCTATTGATACCAAAAAGATAACTAAATTCTTGGGCTGAAAGTTGAAAAATATTTTGGTATACAAAGGAAGAACCGGAGATATACGCAAAGAATGCACCAAAAGCAAAGAATTGAATTAAAGATTGTCCTAAAAATGGTTTATCTTTAATGAGTGTAATATAGTTTTTGGTTGCCGATGCAATGCCACCAGCTATACGCTTTTCTTTTGGTAAACTTTCACGGAAAACAAGAGAACCTACCAATAGAATTGCAGAGAATACAGCTAAGATTATAAAGATAACGCGCCATGTAGTGAAGAGAAGTAGTTGGCCACCTACTAAAGGTGCAATTACAGGTGCGAGGCCATTGACCATCATGAGCAATGCAAATAGTTTAGTTAGTTCTTGACCAGACGCAAAGTCTCGAGCGATAGCTTTAGATATAACTACCCCTATAGATCCTGTTAAGCCTTGTAGAAATCGACCTAGTAATAGTATTTCGATACTAGGAGCATAGGCGCAGATAATGCTAGAGACAACGCAAAGTAGATTACCTACTATAAGTGGCATTTTACGTCCCATGGTATCGCTTATGGGGCCCCCAAATAATTGTCCTAAGGCAACGCCAAAGGTCATAACACCTATGGTCATTTGAATATTAGATGCTGTTGTGTTCAGTTCGCCAGGCATAATTGGTAATGCTGGCAAATACAGATCTGTGGCAAGGGGTGTAATAGCCGTTAATAGACCGAGAAAAACCACCATGAGAAAGGAGACCTTGGTTGAACTTTCCTGTGTCATAGACACCTCCTGTATTTAAAATAGGGAATAAAAAAGCCTGCGAATCGCACTTCGCAGACTGCATTTAATTTTTTCGTTTTAACAAGAAGTATTGTAACACGATTAAAACATAAATTCTATAGATTTTTTTGTAAAAGTTTTTTCTAGCTGAGAGGTAAACAACATTAAGCTTAAATATAAGTTTTATAGATTAATATATTGGAAACTTTGATATATAAGGTGGTAGTATAATAAATTGAAAGTGTTCACTATAGAATATGATATCAAATCTTTGCGTTTGATATATCGTGTTTTATAGATTAAACTATAAAGGTTGATGGAATAGGAAAATGTCAATGTAATTGGTCGTTTATCGTATATAGGAGTTTAGTATGAACAAATTTATAAAAACATTAGTATTGGCAGCAGTTGCTGTTATTGGTACTGCAGCATTCACATCTGTAGAGGCTATCAGCTCTGACGAGGCTGTGCAAAGTGCATTGGCTCGTGTTCCAGGTGCAACAATTGCAAATGTAACTGAGTTTAATCGTGACTATGATCGTGGTCGCTTAGAGTATGAAGGCGAAATTCATTACAATGGTTATGAATATGACTTCGAAATCGATGCAGATACTGGTACTTTCACTAAATGGGAAGTGGAACGCAAATCTTACTAATAATAAAAAAAGAACAGCTCATTTCTGAGCTGTTCTTTTTGTTTACCTTATTAGCAATATCTTAGAAGAAGATACTGTGAATTTGGTGGATGAAATGTTGACCGAAGAAGGAGATGCAACCATGCATTACGATGAATACGATGAAGTATTTGAATGCAGTGTTCATGATAACGCTTGCTTCGATTTCATGCTCTAATTTATGAGCTTCATCAGCACTGATTTCTTTGTGGTTTTCGAGGTATGCTTTCAAAGCAGGACCTACGGCACCAATGGAAATCGCGATAGATTGTGGAGACAACATTTTACCGATACCAGCTGCACCGGAGTTAACAGCTGCTAACCAGAAGCCAAGGTCTTCCCAGTTTGTAGGATCTAAGCCTTGAGCTGCTGCGATTTGAAGTGGACCAAACAATACGTTGGAGTTTGTACCGGAACCAGTCAAGAAGGCACCCAACGCACCTACGATAGGAGCGAATAGAGGGTACAAGGAACCTGTACCAGCAACCATTGCTTTCGCAATATCTGCAGTCATACCAGAGTATGTCATCAATTTAGCTGTCATAACAACTGTGATGATTGTAAGGTATGTGAATTTCAAGTTTTTAACTGTGGAACCCAATGTACCGAAGATTTCGCCAGCTTTTGCTTTTTGGATGAAACCGCCAACAATACCAGCGATGAAGATCATGATACCAGGAGTTGCAATCCATACGAATGTGTAAGGTTTTGCACCAGGACCTTGGTAAATAGGTACAGATGTTTTAATGGACGCAAGTGGACCATTGATTGCAGGGAACAATTTGGAAGTTAATAACAATAATACGAAGATCAAGATGAATGGCATAGCCGCTACAAGACCTTCGCCACCGGAAACTTTAGGAGCTTCGCCAGTTTGTTTAACTGCGTATTCAGGATCATTAGGAGGCATAATTTTTGCACAGCCAATGATAACTGCCATAATTACGATGGATGCAGAAATTACGGATAATTCAGGACCCATTACAGCATTGATTACAATTTCAGGAACAGCCAATGCTAAACCAGAAAGTAATGTTACAAGGAATACGCCTTTTAACGCTTTGAAACCGCCACCGATGATCATAACAACGAAGAACGGAGCAATTAGGTTAAGTAAGAATAATTGAACGGAAATGAATGTACCCAAGTGGCTTGGATCAAGGCTTGTTAAGGATGCCAACGTAGTAGTTGGGATACCGATAGAGCCGAATGTTGTTGGTACGGAGTTAGCAACGAGACATGCAATGATAGATTTAAGTGGGTCGAAACCTACGGCAACCATCATAGCTGCAGGAATTGCAACGGCAGTACCAAAGCCAGCCATACCTTCCATGAAGGCACCGAAGCCCCATGCAAGTAACAATGCAAGTACACGAGTATCAGATGTTACAGAAGAAAGCATTGTTTTAATAGTTTCCATTGCTTTCGTGTATACTACCAAGTTATAAACGAAGATAGCAGCTGTAATAACTAATAGGATTGGCCAAATTGCCAAAGCGGCACCTTCAAGGGCACCAGTGACCATAATGAATGGGTCAGCTTGGAATGCTGTAATAGCGATGATGAAAGAACCGATTGCAGCAACACTTGTTGCTTGCCATGCAGGTAATTTCAAGATGGATAACGCTACGATCAACCAAATGATTGGAGATAGCGCTAATAGAACGGTGATAGCACTCATTTCTAAAATCATCCTTTCAAGAAAAACAAAAATATATGCTCAACAGGACGATGTAGTTTAATCAAATAAATTGATGAGTAAATCGCTATTATATTAAGTTGTAAAAGTTCAGTTAAAATGTAAAGTTACAATAAAATAACAGATATACTTATCGCAAAAATTGATGTAGTACTTAAAAATTTTTAACCTCATAAGTTATGAGGTTAGAAATATAAGAGAGGGGACATAAACAGTGTTTATGTCCCCTTTCTGTACTAACTACAAGTCCTTGTTAGGGCCATTACTAAGTTCAGGTATTAGTAGTTACCTTTGAACATTGTAGCAGGAGCTTCTGGTACATAATCGCCGAAGTAGGATTTGAAGTCTAGACCTAATTCGTTGCAAAGGTCTTGAACTTCAAGCATTGTACCGTTAAGTACAGGGATGCCTTCAGCTTTAACTTTTTCAACGGATTCATGTTCTTTTTCGCCATGAGTATAGATGCGGTCTTGACCAGCAGCTTTAGGAGCTTCGCGTAATTCTTGTAAGAATTGAGAGAAGTGTTTTTTGATTTCAGCAGGGTCACCGAAGAATTCAGGATTGATAGCCATGAAGCCGTGGCAGATGTTGGATTTACCGCCAACCATACATTTGTTGGAAGTACCGCCTTGAGACAAGATGGAGGAGAATAATTCAGCAATCATACCGTTACCATAACCTTTGTGGCCGCCAAGAACTTCTGTAGCACCACCTAAAGGAAGGATACCGCCGCCTTCATGACGGGAGATGTTGCCCAATACTTCAGCTGCATCAGTGGAAGGAACGCCGTCTTTATTAACAGCCCAGCCATCTGGAGTAGCTTTGCCCATTTTGTTGTACATTTCAAGTTTACCACGAGTTACTACTGTAGTGGAGCAATCGAAGAAGAAGTCAACAGGATCAGCAGGTACAGTCCAAGCGATAGGGTTGGAACCAAGCATAGCTTGACGAGCATATGTAGGAACCATGATTGCTTCGGAGTTTGTACAAGAGAAACCAATTAAGCCTTGGTCGGAAGCCATTTTAGCATAGTAACCAGCGATACCATAGTGGTTGGAGTTACGTACGGATACGATACCAACACCGGATTTTTTAGCTTTTTCGATAGCCATTTCCATAGCCATATGACCCAAGATTTGGCCCATGCCGTCATGACCGTCGATAACTGCGGAAATTGGAGTTTCTTTTACGATTTCAGGTTTTGCGTCGATTTTGATCAAGCCATTAGTGATACCTTTGTGGTAACGAACCATACGTTGCATACCATGGCTTTGAATACCGAACAAGTCGGAAGTCAAAAGTACGTCTTGGATGATGTCAGCTTCTTTTTCGGAGAAACCGAATTTTTGGAAAGCGTCCATGCTCAATTTTTTTAGTGTTTCATAAGGGAATAACACAGTGTTTTTTGCGTCTGCCATCGTTAAAACCTCTTTTCAGAAAATATGTACCTGATATAGCAACTACAGTTTAAAGGAATCATGAAAATTACATGACTCTCTGGGTAGCTCTATATCCTCTCAAATGACACTGTCAGTATAGCACAGAAAGAAGTGAGATTGAATAGTCTTGCAGTCTGAATGACATTACTAAATACGCATACGTACGGGTGATTTTAATCACATATTCTATAGTGTATAAGTAGAAAAGCTGATTATACCTAAAATTACATGGTTATGACTTTTAGTCATTGTTGCATGATTTTTTTGTAGATTTAGAGTATTTTTATAGACCTTATTAGTATAACTGTTCAGGTTAATAGGAAGAATGATAATGGATAGATATCGATAAAACTTGAAATGTTAAGGTTTATATATCAAAATAATTGATGAGGTGATAAAATGAATGTGATAACTGAATGTATTGATATACAGAAAATTCTTTGTCTTCATGTTTTCTTTAAAATTAAAAGATGTAAAAAAGATTACACATATACAGGTCATACTATAATATAATATAAATATACATCCTATAGTTTATATGATTTATAAGCGAGGTGCTTATTTGTGAAAGAATATAAGTCTGTTTGTCCCTATGATTGTCCTGATGCATGTGGGCTAATCGTAAGTGTTGAAAATAATAAAGTAGTGTCGGTTCGCGGTAATAAGGACCATGCTTTTACCCGAGGCACATTATGTCCTAAAATGGTGCACTACGAAAAGGTCATCCATTCTCCATTGCGTTTAGAATATCCTATGAAGCGCATTGGTAAAAAAGGTGTTGGTGAAGACCAATATGTACGTATTAGTTGGGATGAAGCGCTAGATACAATAGTAAATAATTTCAAGCACACTATTGACATCTATGGTAGTGAAAGCATTTTGCGCTATTCCTACGCCGGAACAATGGGTGTTATTCAAAGCCCTGCAGGAGATTATTTCTTTCGTCGAATAGGTGCTACCGATCAAGATAGAGGTATTTGCTCGCCTGCGAAACAAGCGGGGTTTCGATCTGTTTATGGTGACACCTTAGCTATTAAGCCACAAGAGGCCCAACATAGTGATTTAATTGTATTGTGGGGCATTAATGCGACGGCTACAGATCTTCATATCTTACATGATGTAAATATTGCTAAAAAGAATGGGACTCGAGTTTGGATTATTGATACCCATAAAACATATACCTTTAGTCAAGCTCATGAACAGATTATTGTGAAACCCGGTAGTGATGGAGCACTAGCATTAGGCATGCTTCATATCATTCATCGTGATGGCTTGGCGGATATGGATTTTATCAATCAACATGTACAAGGATATGAGCAGCTAGTAGAGCAAACGTTGCATGACTTTACGCCAGAGAAAGCATCTGAAATTTGTGGTGTTTCTGTAGAGCGTATGACTGAGTTTGCTCATGCTTATGCTAAAGCTAAGGCTCCATTTATTCGCCTCGGTAGTGGGTTGTCTCGCTATGGCAATGGTGCTATGACATGTCGAGCAGTCAATGCTTTGCCGGCTGTTGTAGGTGCGTGGCAGCACCTTGGTGGTGGTTTGCTATCGAGTGCTAGTGGTAGTAAGTTCGTTGGTAAAGATGTGATGCAACAGGCTCATGTCCATGCGCCAGCTAAACGATTGATGCCGATGATTAAGCTTGGTGAAATGCTTACAAATCCTGAAGGGACTAAAGTCCATAGTTTATATGTGTTCTCTTCGAATCCTGCCATTACAGCGCCTGACCAGAATGTTGTACGCAGAGGTCTAATGCGCGATGACTTATTCACTGTGGTACACGAGCGTTTCTTTACGGATACTTGTAAGTATGCTGACATTATTTTGCCTGCTACTACCTCTGTAGAGCATGATGATATTTACAATTCTTATGGTCACTATACGATTGGAACAGGTTATAAATTGATTGATCCCATCGGTGAATCTCGTTCCAATTGGCAAGTCATTGCAGAGTTAGCAAAACGGATGGGTCTTGATGATGAATTCTTCAATCATAGTGAACGAGAATTGATAGATCACATTGTGCGTACTTCTAGTCGTATATCTAAAGAAGACCAAGATTTGATTCTTAGTGGTGAGCCGGTAGAGATGACTGTGCCTGACAATTACAAGATGGATTTTAAAACGCCATCTGGCAAAATTGAGCTTTATAATCCTCATGATGTGGAGCCACTCATTCGATATCTGCCACCATATGGTGATAATGCACCGTTTTGGCTTATCAATGGTAATGATATTCGTATTTTAGATTCTAGCTTCTGTGAACTTGATTTTGATGATCCGGAATTGATGAAACTTCGTATCCATCCAGAAGATGCAAAATTATATGACATTAGTGATGGGGATGAAGTAGAAATCTATAACGACCGTGGTCGTGTAAATATAAAAGCTTATTATGATGATGAGGTGCAACAGGGCACATTAGTTTCCCTTGGTGTATGGTGGCAATCACAATCTAGTGACACTAAAGTTGCTATCAATGCACTTACGGCAAATCGCCCAACTGATCAAGGTTGGGGCAGCACTTTCTATGATGTACAAGTTCATATTAGAAAAAATTCCTAGTTAAATCCCTTTACTTGCGGGAATAATGCTATGCCGATATGGAATAGTAAGGATATTTTTCTTGTATACCTAACCCCCTTTAGATTATAATGGTAATATTATTTTTATATAACCTAAAGGGGGTTACATTTATGAATGGTAACGACAATTTGTCGACCCGTGCCTATTTGGCCATAGGCATGATGTTATTCGCCCTATTCTTTGGGGCAGGGAATTTGATCTTCCCAGCGGCCTTAGGTCAACAAGCTGGTAGTAATGTAGGTTGGGCTTTGCTCGGCTTTGTATTAACAGGTGTAGGCCTTCCATTGTTAGGTGTAGCAGCGATGGGTTACTCCTCCTGTAAAGATGTTGAAGAACTGGCAAGCCGTGTTCATCCGTTTTATGGCTTGTTGTACACAATTTCTCTTTACTTGAGTATCGGTCCAATGTTTGCGACGCCACGTACTGGTACTGTAGCTTATGAAATTGCAATTAAACCTTTTACTGAAGGTTTAAGCATGAATATGGAACCAATTTTCTTGGCATTATTCTTTGGTGTTTCCTTATGGCTGTCCATTAGCCCACAAAAGCTCGTTAATCGTATCGGTAATATTTTGACACCAGCATTACTACTTGTAATTCTGTTGTTAATTATTAAATCTTTTATGACTCCACTTGGGGGCTATGCAGTGCCACAACCTGCTTATGGTGATGCGCCAACAGCTGTGTTACAAGGTTTCTTGGACGGCTATAATACGATGGATGCGTTGGCTTCTGTAGTATTTGCTATTCTAGTCATCGACTTTGTACGTCTTAGTGGTGCTACATCTCGTGCGGTGATTACAAAAACAGTAATGGAGGTAGGTGCTATCGCGGTAGCCCTTCTCGGTATCGTATACGTGTTTATTGCGAATATCGGTGCTACAAGTGTAGATCGCTTCGGTTTATTCGATACAGGTGCTCCTGTATTGTCCGTAAGTGCGAACTACTTGTTTGGTGATTTCGGTCAAATCATCTTGGCTATCATCGTTCTCTTGGCTTGCTTGTCCACGAGTATCGGTCTTATTACTTCTTGTGGTACGTACTTCCATAAGTTGACTCCGAAGATTAGCTATAAATTATATGTAGTCATCTTCTCCGTTGCGGCCTTTGGTCTTAGCATGTTTGGCTTGAAAACAATCATCAGTGCTGCGATTCCAGTGTTGATGCTCTTGTATCCGTTAACGATTGTAATCATTTTGTTAGCACTTGTTAACAATATGTTCGGTGGTCGTCGTTGCGTATATGCATGGACAATGGCTTTCACAATGATCTCTGCTCTTATGACTGGTCTTGAAACGGCAGGCATTGCACCTGCTGCATTGGAACAGCTCTTCACTCAATACATTCCATTCCAGGCTGCTGGTATGGGCTGGGTGAGCTTTGCGGTATTAGGCTTCGTTGTAGGTCTTATCCATAAAGGTCTTGTGTCCGAAAATAAATAATAATAGTAAAGGTTCTATGCTTTCATCTTTGTTGAAAGTATAGAACCTTTTTTGTGCTATAAAAGTTGCCGCCTAAAATTGCTTTTATAGGTCGGAGTTTCTATAATACATATATAGTATATAAAGGAGATTATTATGCGCAGCACTCATTGTTTACCTAGTTATAGCTTTGGCGGTCACGATGTATTTGACGCCATTCCACAATTTACAAAATTATACGGTCGTACAGTAGCCATCATAGGTGGTGAGACCGCACTATCTAAGGCTATGCCTCATATTCAGCCCGTACTAGATAAGGCAGGTATTAATGTATTAGATATTATTCCATTTGGTGGTGAATGCACCTTTGCTCGAGGCAAGGAAATCGCAGCCATGGATTCTGTGAAAGCTGCAGACTTTCTATTTGCTGTAGGCGGCGGCAAGGCTATCGATACGGTGAAAGTAGTAGCGGTAGAACTAGATGATAAACCATTCTTTACCATTCCTACTATTGCATCTACCTGTGCCGCTACATCTGAAGCGGCCGCCGTATATACGGCAGATCATAACTTTGACGGCATTGCCTTTGTAAATCATCCGCCAGTACATTGCTTTATTGATGCAGATATTTTAGTGGAGGCTCCTAGCCGCTACTTATGGGCGGGCATGGGCGATACTATTGCCAAGCATTACGAAACCTTGATGTCTGCACGTAATCGTGAGCAAGTGTACAATACGCAACTAGGTCTTGTATTATCCTCTATGTGTAGTGAACCGATCTTTGAGCATGGTTTACAGGCTTATAAGGATAACGAAATTAAACACCGTAGTGAAGCCTTTGATTTGATGGTGATGACCGTAATCTTTACGACAGGTATCGTGTCTGGCTGTATGCCTGGCGATTATAACAGCATCATTGCGCATGCTATTTGCTACGGCTGTGCTACAAATGAAGAAACCGAAAAAAATCATTTACACGGTGAAATGGTGGCTTATGGTTTGTTAATTCTCTTTATTGTAGATAAACAATTAGACCAGTTAAAACGTTGGTTGCCTGTATATCGTGCAATCGGCTGGCCTACGAAGCTTTCACAAATGGGACTCGATGAATCTCATATTCCACAAATCGTGGAGAAAGCAGTATCTGTTCGCGATGTAGTAGTATCACCATACGAGATTACGACTGATATGTTGGCAGAGGCCATTCGTTATATGGAAACTATAGAATGTTAATTACTAGATTATCGTGAATTTACCCTTTAATAGTTATATAATAATAGTTAGAGTATTTTACGTTTTTATTATCCGTTTAGGTTGTAACTCATTGTTTTTATGATTAATTCGGACCTATATTTTTTCAATATTGTTACGTAATGATGCGTTGATAATGGATATTTAGATACATTAAGTCTAGTAAAATTAACTACTGTTTTAGATTGATATAAAGAGGTTGTTCATGAGTGATATTGTAAAAGGCGGTTTATATCGTCATTTTAAGGGGATGTATTATTACGTATTAGACGTAGCGACTCATTCGGAAACGGGTGAGAAATTTGTAGTATATCAAAAGCTCTATGATGAACGTGACATGTACATACGTCCCTTAGAGATGTTTGTAAGTGATGTAGATCGGGAAAAATATCCCTATGTAGAGCAAAAAGAGCGGTTTAAATTGATGAGTGGACGTGACTAGGAGGGCCTGTGGAGCAAAAGTTTTTCTTTTTCGATATCGATAATACCCTAGCTGTATGGCCTGAAGGCAAAATCCCTGAAAGCGCGCAATACTGCTTGGATGAATTGAAACGCCGTGGTCATCGTGTAGCATTAGCAACAGGTCGTATTCAAGTAGATGCTAAACGCTTTGCGGAACAAGCAGGGCTTACCGATTTTGTAGCGGACGGTGGTCATAGTATTACCGTTAATAATGAATTGGTGTCCATGATTGGCATGGATCGCGACGCGTGTATTAAATACTTAGAATATTTAGAATCTCATAATATTCCTTGGGCTGTTACGGACCGCAATAAATTAGGTCGCATTACACCGTACAAGGAGATCTTGGAGTGGAATCCCAATTGGGATGTATTTAAAACGACTGTAGACCCTAATTTTGACTTTCATAATGTTGAAGAGTTTTATAAGATCTACGTGTTCTTTAAAGAAGGGGAAGAAGAGGAGAAAGATATTGAACATATGACGCACAAGCTGATCCGCTATGGCGAAGGCTGTGTTTTGTATGAGCCAATGGAAAAGGCCTTAGGGATTCGCAATATGCTTGAACATTTTGGAATGAAACCGAATCAAGCTGTTGTATTTGGCGATGGCTATAATGATTTGTCCATGTTTAGACCGGAATGGCTTAATATTGCGATGGGGAATGCGCGTCCTGAATTAAAAGCAAAAGCGGACTATATCACTACAGATTGCGATAAGGACGGCATTTATAATGCGTGTAAACATTTTAAGTGGATCGACTGATGTATAGTTAATTCCCTTAATTAAAGTGAGATTTATATAAATGTTTAATTATTGTAGCTGTAGCTACGAAATTAGTGTGGCATAATTAGTATAATGCCTTTAGTTCTATACTCGTGTGTAAATAGGAGAGAGAAGTCATGAACAACAAACGTAGATTATTTTCCACTGTACTTTGTGTAGCGGCTTTGACTGCAGGCTTATTCGTTTCTGGTTGCGGTAGTGATAAAGCGGGCGGTATTGGTTCCGTAGTATCCTCCGTAGTTGACGGTGGCGATGAAAAAGCAGTTGCAAAGCTTAACACACTTATTGATGCAACTAACCGCTTCAACAGTGACAATGTTTCATTTGCTCAATTCCAAGCAGAAGGTTTGGCTAAATTAAAAGGCGGCTTCGCAGAAGGTGCTATTACTAACCAACCTCACTTTGACAGATTACAAGCAGATTTAGAAAAAGCTAAAAAAGAAGGTTCCACATTCAAAGAAGTTGATGCAGAGCGCGACAATGTATTGAACATTCTTAATGAATTAGTGCCGGTATATAAAGAGTTGACAGCTTATGATGATTCTAAAGCTTACATGAACGATGGCGGCGCTAAAGGTAAAGACCTTGCTGCTAAATATGTAGCGGCAGTAGAAAAATTCGATGCTGCTTATGCGAAGTTCAACGAAACTCTAAATAAAGTTAATGCGGAACAAAGCAAAAAACAAATCGAAAAATTGAAAAAAGACGGTAAAAAAGGTTATGCGGCAGCAATGGAATCTACGCTTCGCTTAACTGAGCTTGTGGATAAATTGGAAAAAGCTCCTCAAAATGCTGATAAAGCAGCTGTTGAAAAAGAACTTTCCGAAATTGAAGCATTGCTTAAGAGCATAAACAACGACCGTGGTCAAGTGCTTGCTGATCGTTACAACTCCGTTGTTGGTGAAGTACGTCAAGTGCTAGCTGATCCAAGCGACAACAACCTTAACAACATGATTGAAGGTTTCAATGGTTATATTGATACGTATAACAGCACAACTCCAGACCAATTCGACGCTAAATAATCGAATAGCTAACGAGTACGTAAGGGTAAAAAAACAGAGCTCCTGGAGGGGCTCTGTTTTTTTGTTTATATTATTTTAAGTCACTTACATCGTAACCGCGTTGGATCATGTTTTGGCGAACTTCTTCCATCATAGGCGTACGGAATTTTAACCAGTACATAATCGCACCTGGGATGCCACTAAAGAGTAGGAAAATAACAAAATACATTGTTTTTACTGCGTTAAATGTATTGCGTAGTACCTTTTCTGTAGTTTGTTCACGGCGTAGAGAACGACGCATAATGGCACGAACCATTAAGATTAAGAAGAACGTAAAGATACAACTAAAAATGGTGTAGAAGAAAATAAAGGTCAAGAGTGATAAAATATCGTCCATAGTTTCTCTCCTTTGACAATAACTACAGCAGCGTAATGATTACCAATAATAAAGAATTCTCTCTCATCTATGGCTGCATAAAAATAAGTACATAACGAATTATATACATTGTTTTGAGCGTTGTAGTCAAGTAGATTAGTTAGAATTTGCAAGATTGGAATATTACGGTGTTAAAAATAGGCTTATTTGCATTTTTAGTATGAAAGCATGATAAAGTTCATACTTAATTCATAGGGAAACGTTTTATAAGTTGGTATAATAAAAGATGATTATACTATTGTGTTTGTATAGGAGAATGATTATGAGCTCTAAACGTAAGTTAATTTCCACCTTATTGTGTGTAGGTGCTTTAACAACAGGTTTATTCGTTTCTGGTTGCGGCAGTGATAAGGCAGCAGATAAAGTATCCTCTGCAGTATCCTCTGTTACAGATTCTAAGTCTGATGAAAAACTAAATAAGGCATTTAATGAACTGATTAAAGCAACAAATGAATTTAATGGAAACAACGTAACTTGGTGCAAACAACATGCTGAAAACCTTGCTAAGTTGAAAGCTGGTTTCGATGAGCATGCTATTAGTGCTCAGCCTAGATTTGAAAGCTTACAAAAAGGTTTACTGAAAAGTAAAGAAGAAGGCAATACATACAAAGAAGTTGATGCTGAGCGCGATAATGTATTAGCTATATTGGATGAGTTAGTACCTGTTTATAAAGAACTTCAATCCTATACTGATTCTAAAGCATATCTTAATGATGGCAAGGCTAAAGGTAATGAGTTAGCAGCTAAATACGTAGCAGCTGTAGAAAAATTCAAGCCTGCTTATGATAAGCTAGGTGAAGTTATCAATACAGCAAACAAAGAGAAAAATAAAAAGAAAATGGAACAAATGAAGAAAGATGGTTACAAAAACTATGCTGCCGTTATGGAAGCAACTCTTCGTTTGACAGATTTAGTTGAAAAAGTACAAGCAACGTACACTAACCCTGATAAAGCTGCTATCGAAAAAGAAATTGGCGAAATTCAAGGGTTGCTTAATGGCATAGATTCAAAAGACTCCCATAAAGACTCTTTAGTTCGTAACTTCAATGATACTGTTGGTGCTATTCGTCAAGTAATGGTTGATCCTAACGACAAATACCAAGATCGTAACCTTAATCGTATGATTCAACAATATAATAGTTACATTGATTCTTATAACCGCATTAAACCAGATGATTTTGACGGTAAGAAAAAATAATATCGCTTTTATAAGAGAGCCTCTCGTTTTACGAGAGACTCTCTTTATAGTATGAAGTATACGGCTTAATGGCAGTGCATACTTCTCCATAATTATGATTTGTACAATAAAAACTAATTTGTATATGAGGAGAGCCAATGAAACGGTTCGTAAAATTATTTGGTATTTTTACCTTATTAATGTCTTTGTTGCTCATTACAGGTTGCGGTAGATATCAAGCTTTTAAATCCGTGCTAGATGAAATTATTTATAAAGGCACTACCTATGTAGATAATCCTACCGATGCTAGTGTTACTTTCACATTGGATGGCACAAGCTATACTGTGGATGCGCACAGCGTTAAGGAAATTGATTTGAAAGAGGGGTCTCATACACTGGTTACGCCGAAAGGTGAAAGTAAAACCTTTACCGTTTCTCAATACGATATGAAGTCCATTTTGAATCCGACGGAAACGACGTATGCCATTTGGTATGTCCAATATGGAGACGGCAAGGTTGGCAATGTGCAACATGGTGAAGTAACGACATCTATTGGCGATGATGTGTATGTAGGTCCTATGACGACTCATTCTGATATTTATATTGCACGTCGTGGGAAATATCCCTTCCGTTATGGCCTTGATGAGCCTTTTGATGAAGTAGTCTATGTCAATGAGCGGGATCCTAATGAGAAGGGTAATCCTGATGCATTGGTGTTCGGAAAAATTTATCGCCCCATGGAATTTAAGGAAGCATATCCTAAATTATATAAAGAGTATTTAGGAGAATGAACGGTTTAAATAAGTAGTTTATTTATTATCTATTTGTATGTTATGCATACAATTGTTTTTGGTGTTAAGGAGATAATTATGAATAAGAAATTATGGGCCCGTTGTTTGATGGCCGGTGTATTATCTATGAGTTTATTCGTTGCAGCTGGCTGTGGCGAGTCTAAAGAGGATAAACAGGCTAGATTTGAAAAGGCTCAACAAGAGGCGTTGGCACAGGACCGTTCCAATAATGTGGCTCTTACAGATAAAATTTCTAAAGCCGATACTTGGAAAACTGCTATTAATAAGTTGAAAGAGCGCGGTGAATTAAAAACTGCTCCAATTCAAGTTTCTGGGGATATGACTTTTGATCAGAAGACCTTTAAGATTGACGTAGTAAAACCAGGGACTACTGAGTTGTTACGTTATCAATATGATTTTGAAAAGCAAACTTGGTCTGATGGGGCTCCTGTTGACGTAGTTGGTCCAGGCAAGAACGATATTGCTCAAACATTCTACTCCATCGACAATTTAAATCCAGATATGATGGCCACTGTTATTGAGACCTTCAAAAAAGAAGCTCAATCCAATCCTGAGTTGAAAGATACCTATACAGGCTTTATTACTAAAGCTGGTATGGGTTGGGGGCCAAAAAGCCAAAAATTCTTCTACTTTGTAAATCAAATTGACTCTGATGGGGGCGGCTTGGAAAATGATAAAATAATTGAAGCCACTTACGATGAAACTGGTAAGGCTATCAAGTTAAAGGTAAAACCTAAAGGTAGTAAAGAACGCAAAAATCTTATTAAATAAATATTGAATGTATTTTGCTTTCCATGTATTGAAATACTCTATGAACTAAGTTTGTTATTAAATTTGTATAGTAGAGATATTTTATAGGTCAAAATATTCTAGTAAAATTTAATGATTTTTTAGAATATTTTGGCTTTCAATACGAGTGTAATATGATATACTAAAAAAGAGCCGCTCACGGGTTGAGCGGCTTTTCTATGTGAATTTTAAATACATGTTAGTATATACGATATATTTTGGGGGAACTATGAACTGGAAACGCTTGGCTTTATGCGCAATGTTGGGGATTACAATGCTTGGTACAGCGGCATGTGGAACAAAAAGTGGGGAACAACCACAAGGGAATACTGTAAAAGCAGAAACGGTAACTATGCCTAATTTCTCTAATGCGCCAATTGCTGATGAATACGCTATTTTTGATACAAATTATGGTCAATTCAAAGTTCGCTTACTAGGTTCTAAATCACCGATTACGGTTAAGAACTTTGATTACCTAGTAAAAAAAGGCTTCTATAACGGTGTTACATTCCACCGCGTTATCGAAGGCTTTATGATTCAAGGCGGGGATCCAGATGGCACAGGTGCTGGTGGTCCTGGCTATACCATTCCTGATGAATTCTCTAATGACTTACATTTCAATAAAATGGGTGTTCTTGCCATGGCTAACCGTGGCCCGAACACGGGGGGATCCCAATTCTTCATTACCTTAGGCCCTACAGATTGGCTAGATAATAAACATACAATCTTTGGCACTGTAGTACAAGGTATGGACGTTGTTGAAAAAATCGGTAAAGTAAAAACTGGCCGCAACGATAAACCGGTAGAACCAGTAATCATTAATACCATTACATTGGAACCGATTACTGACGATGCAAAAAATGGTAAATAAGGAGGCTAAGTCTGAAGAACGGCACTATGTGTATTTAGTGCGTTGTGCAGATGATTCCTTGTATTGTGGATGGACTACAGATCTCGAGCGCCGTATGGATGCTCATAATGGCCATATCCCAGGTGGTGCTAAGTATACGCGGGGCCGTCGCCCTGTAACCTTGGTATATTCTGAAAGCTTTCACCATAAACATGAGGCCCAACGCAGAGAATATGCCATTAAACAGATGACAAAGGCTAAGAAGTTGAGGCTCATTAAGGGTGCAAAATAGTCCTTAATTATGGTATAATATGATGATTAATTACTACCATGGAGGTTGAAAAATGAAGCGGGTTCTAGTGTCCGTAAAAAGTGTACAACGAGATATGGACGGCAAGGATACCGTGGTGGAACTGATTTCCCCTGGTACGTCACATGAAAAGGGCAATGCTCAGTATGTGCGTTACGAAGAATCCAGTGTAACTGGTTTAGATGGGGTGAAGACGACCATTAAAATCCATGATGACTCTATTGTATTGCTCCGCACAGGGGCCGTGAATATGCGTCATCAATACGTCCGTGGTGAAGAGCGCGAGTCCGTGTATGAAACGCCGTATGGTGATTTACACATGGCCGTAAACACTCATGAATTAACAGTAGACTTTCACGAAGGCGTAGGTCATGTTCATTTAGGATATGACATTTCCGTCGAAGGTGAATGGCAATTTTATAATCAGTTAGATATAGACGTGCGGGAGGATACAGAGCATGGAAATGAAGGAAATCCTGAAATCGGGGATTGAACAGGCATTACAAGATACGATTAACAGCGGTGGTTTGCCAGCTGGGGAATATCCAGAAATCGTTCTCGAAGTGCCACCTCAAAAAGAATTCGGTGATTTTTCTACAAATATCGCTATGCAATCCGCTCGTGTAGCTCGTCAAAACCCTCGTGCTATTGCAGAGGCTTTGATTAGCCATATGAATTTTGATTGGCTTGAACGTGCAGAGGTTGCTGGCGCAGGTTTCATTAACTTCTTCTTGAAATCTGATATGGTATACGATACGTTGAAAGCCATTTTAAATGCTGGCGAACAGTATGGTGTTCAACCATTGCGTGCACGTGATACGATTCAAGTAGAGTACGTAAGTGCGAACCCAACAGGTCCGTTGCATGTCGGTCATGGTCGTGGTGCTGCCTATGGTAGTGCCCTAGTAAACTTGTTGCGTGCAGCAGGTTACAATGTACAATCCGAGTACTACATCAATGATGCGGGCAACCAAATCGATAATATGGCTATTTCCATTGAGTACCGTTTCCAAGAGTTGCAAGGTGCTACACTAGTGTTCCCACCTAAGCGCAACGAAGACGGTTCCATGCCTGAATTCGATATTCCAGAAGGAGCTCTTGTGTTCCCTGAAAATGGCTACCGTGGTCCTGATATTATCGAAACTGCAAAAGCGATTGCAGAACGGGAAGGCTTTGATAAATTGAATGCTATGAACGAAGCAGATCGCATTGCCTTGTTCAAAGAGGAAGGTCTTAAAGAAAAACTAGCTCGCCTAGAAGAAACATTGAGAAACTTCCGCGTTACTTTTGATAATTGGTTCTCTGAACGTACAGTTCACGAAACTGAGGAAATTCATCATTCCGTAGAGGCTTTAAAGGCTCTCGGTAAAGTGTATGAAAAAGACGGTGCTTTGTGGTTGAAATCTACTGATTATGGTGACGATAAAGACCGTGTTGTTATTCGTGATAATGGCGTTCCTACATACTTAGCGGCAGATATTGCATACCACCGCAGCAAATATGATCGTGGATTTAAAGAAATGATTGATATTTGGGGTGCTGACCACCATGGTTATGTATGCCGTGTGAAAGCTGCTATGGCTGCTTTCGGTTATGATCCAGACCAATTAACTGTATTGTTATTACAAATGGTAGCATTGTTCCGCGATGGGGAACTCGTTAAATTATCTAAACGTAGTGGCGATAGCGTTACATTAGATGAGTTGATTGATGAAGTAGGTGTAGATGCATCTCGTTACTTCTTCTTGATGCGTTCCTTAGATAGCCAACTTGATTTTGATATTAATTTGGCGAAATCTCGCAGCAATGATAACCCAGTGTATTATATCCAATATGCTCATGCTCGTATTCACAGCATTTACAACCAAGTGCGTGAAGCTGGCATCGCATTTGGCGATTATAGTGAAACTGATTTCACAACGCTTACAAGCGAAATGGAATTAGAATTAATTAAGAAATTAGCTGAATATCCAGAAGAGGTAGTTCAATCTGCTGAACATCGTGCACCTCATCGTATTGCTCGTTACTTATACGATTTGGCAAGCATGTTCCATTCGTTCTATCGTCAAGGTCGTATCATTGGCGTAGATCCAGCGTTGCAACAAGCTCGTCTAGGATTAATCACAGCGATTGCCCTCGTACTTCGTCAAGGCTTGGGTATTTTAGGTATTTCCGCTCCGGAAAAAATGTAATAGGTGGGAGGCATCATGGCAACTAAGTATATTTTCGTAACTGGCGGCGTTGTTTCTTCTCTTGGTAAAGGGATTACAGCAGCATCCTTGGGTCGTTTGCTTAAAAACCGAGGTTTCAATGTAACGATTCAAAAATTTGACCCATACATTAATATTGACCCTGGTACGATGAGCCCTTACCAACACGGTGAAGTATTCGTAACAGATGACGGCGCTGAAACTGACCTTGATTTGGGCCATTATGAACGCTTCATCGATATTAACCTTAGTAAACGTTCCAACATTACAGCTGGTAAAGTGTACTGGTCTGTAATTAATAAAGAACGTAAAGGTGACTACTTGGGCAGCACTGTACAAGTAATTCCACATATTACAAATGAAATTAAACAAAATGTATACCGCGTAGGTAAAGAGGATAACGCTGATGTAGTTATCACTGAAATCGGTGGTACAGTAGGCGATATTGAAAGTTTGCCGTTCATGGAAGCTATCCGCCAAGTGAAAAAAGAAGTAGGTCGTAACGACGTACTTTACATCCACGTTACATTGGTGCCTTACATCAATGCAGCAGGCGAGTTGAAAACTAAACCTACTCAACATAGCGTAAAAGAATTGCGCAGCATCGGTATTCAACCAGATATCTTGGTATGCCGTAGCGAAAAACATATTTCTGACGAAATGAAAGAAAAACTTGCTTTGTTCTGCGACGTAGAACCAGAAGCAGTTATTGAAAATCAAACTTGCAGCTCCATCTATGAAGTACCGTTGATGATGCAAGACCAAGGTCTTGATGACATCGTTATCAAAAAGTTAGGTCTTGAAGAACGTCCTTGCGATATGACTGCATGGAAAGAAATGGTTCACAAAATCTTGAACCCAAGCAAAGATATTACAGTGGCTATCGTTGGTAAATACGTAGCTTTACATGATGCTTACCTTTCTGTAGCTGAAGCATTGAGCCATGCTGGTATTGAAACAGATACTAAGGTACATATTCGTTGGATTGATTCCGAAGAACTTGATGATACATCTGTTGATCCTAAAGATATTTATGAAGGTATCGATGGCATCGTAGTACCTGGTGGCTTCGGTTCCCGTGGTGTAGAAGGTAAAATCCGCACAATTCAATACGCTCGTGAAAACAACATTCCATTCTTGGGCCTATGCCTTGGTATGCAATCTGCAGTAATGGAATTTGCTCGTAACGTATGTGGTATGGAAGGTGCAACTTCTAGCGAATTCGACGAAAATGCTAAATATAAAGTAATCGACTTGATGAGTGATCAAGTAGACGTAGATAAAAAAGGTGGTACAATGCGCCTTGGCGTTTACCCATGTAAAGTAGAAGCGGGTACAAAAACTCGCGAAGTCTATGGGGAAGATCTTATCTACGAACGTCATCGTCACCGTTATGAATTCAATAACGAATACCGTCAACAATTGACGGATGCTGGTTTAGTTATCTCTGGTACATCTCCAGATGGTCGTCTTGTGGAAAGTGTGGAAGTTAAAAATCATCCATTCTTCATCGGTACACAAGCGCATCCAGAACTTAAATCCCGTCCAAATAATGCACATCCATTATTCCGCGGTTTAGTAGATGCGATTTTAGAATTAAAAAAATAGACTACCATTCTACTGTTAGTAGTAAATCTGTTGTAGTACGTAAAAAGAAGAAAGATGCTCAGAAATGAGCATCTTTCTTCTTTTTTATTCATAGCGAAAAATGTTGAAAAAACATATCGATAAATTTAAAAATAACACTTGCAATATTGAATGATATTTGTTATTATATAGACAAAGATAGATATAGATATGGTGTTAAGTGCACCAATATAAATATAATCGTTACACTTTGAAACTCAAACAAGGAGGACATGACATGTCTATTATCGGTAAACAACTTCCTGAATTTACACTTGATGCTTTCAAAAAACCTGAATTGGTAAAAGTAAGCACTGCAGACGTGTTGGGTAAATGGTCTGTATTCGTATTCTATCCAGCAGATTTCACATTCGTGTGCCCTACTGAATTGGAAGACGTACAAAACTCCTATGCAGAGTTGAAAGAATTGGGTTGCGAAGTTTACTCCGTATCTTGTGACTCCGAATTCGTTCACAAAGCATGGTCCGATGCTTCTCCAACTATCAATAAAATTGAGTACTACATGTTAGCTGACAAAAAACATGAATTAGCTGACTTCTTCGATGTATTCCAAGAAGAATCCGCTATGGCTTACCGTGGTACTTTCGTAGTAGATCCAGAAGGCTTCGTACGTACAGCTGAAATCCATGACATGGGTATTGGCCGTTCCGCTGAAGAATTGGTTCGTAAAGTACAAGCTGCTCAATTCGTAGCTAAACATGGCGACCAAGTGTGCCCTGCACGTTGGAAACCAGGTAAAGACACTTTGAAACCAGGTCTTGATCTTGTAGGTAAAATCTAATTTAGAAACCTATACTTAAATGCTAGAGTAATCTAGACAACTCCTCAAATGACAAAAACACGGGCGCGCATCGTTTTCCTGACGATACGGTAAGTCCCAATACCAGATGAACCCTCTCCAATTCATCATGGTAAACCTCATATAACAAACTACAAACTATACGCAAAAGGACTGGCCTTCGGGCTGGTCCTTTTGTGTTGTCTATATCCCTTTATAAAAGTAGGAAATAAGTTCTTGCTTTTTTGATTTGAGTGGTCTATAATGAAATTAATTCCTAGTGATATACAAGGTTTTATAAATATAGTATAACAAGTGCTTTATAACATGGGGTGTGTTAGCGCACTAACTTTTACAAAGAGAGGCAGGATATATGAGGATTTCCACAAAAGGTCGTTATGCATTGATGGTTCTCATCGATTTAGCAGAGCAAGGTCAAGATAAACCCGTTTCCTTGCGATCTGTGGCGGAACGACAAGGCATTTCTGAAAAATACCTAGAAGGTATCGTAGCTCGTTTGGGTGCTGCAAACCTAGTGGATAGTATTCGCGGTAAATATGGCGGCTATCGATTATCTAAAAGCCCTAAAGAGTACACAATTATTGAAATTTTGCTTGCTACAGAGGAATCTATGGCTATCATTTCCACCCTCGATGAAGGGGTGAGTACTGATACAGTAATCAACGAACGTACCGTTGGTTTCTGGGCAGGATTACAAAACTATATTCATGATTATTTAGAAAACGTAACTCTTCAAGATGTAATTGACGGAACTTACGCTAAACTTGATACAAAATATGATAATTGGGATGGTTCTATTTAATAAGGAGTGACCACTATGTCTAAAATTGCTAAATCTTTTGTTGAATTAATTGGTAAAACACCGTTATTGGCGGCTACACGTTTTGGTGCTAAATTTGGTGCAGAAGCAAATATCTTCGCTAAATTGGAATACTTCAATCCAGGTGGCTCTGTAAAAGACCGTATCGCAGCAGCGATTATTCAAGCAGCTGTTGAGTCTGGTGAATTACAACCAGGCGGTACAATCGTAGAAGCTACATCTGGTAACACAGGTATTGGCTTATCTGCTGTTGGTGCAGCACTTGGCTATAAAGTAGTTATCGTAATGCCTGAAACAATGTCCATCGAACGCCGCAAATTGATGCTCGGCTATGGTGCTCAACTTGTATTGACTGATGGCTCTCTTGGTATGAAAGGCGCTATTGCAAAGGCTAAAGAAATTGTAACTGCTACAGCTGGTGCCATCGAAGCAGGTCAATTCGTAAACCAAGCTAACCCTACAATTCACTACAGAACTACAGGTCCTGAAATCTGGCAAGATACTGATGGTGCAGTAGATATCTATGTAGCAGGTGTTGGTACAGGTGGTACTTTAACAGGTGCAGGTCGCTACTTGAAAGAACAAAACCCTGATGTTAAAGTTGTGGCTGTGGAACCAACTGATTCCCCAGTATTGTCCAATGGTAAACCTGGTCCTCATAAAATCCAAGGCTTAGGCGCTGGCTTCATTCCAGATACTTTGGACACTAATATTTACGATGAAGTAATCCAAGTTACTAACGAAGACGCATTTGCTACATCTCAAGCATTTGGTCATACAGAAGGCGTATTGGTAGGCATTTCCTCTGGTGCAGCTCTTTGGGCCGCTCAAGAATTGGCAAAACGCCCTGAAAACAAAGGTAAAAATATTGTAGTAATTCTTCCTGATACAGGCGAACGCTATTTGTCTACAGCTTTATTCCCTGAAGTATAATAGAATATGATTGGTGAAAGCAGAGAATTTGCTTTCCTAAAATAACAAGGCCCCTCGTTTAGAGGGGCTTTTTCTTGTTTAACACACTTAGGAGTTGTTTTATGGGAATTTGATCCGGCATAAAGAAAAAGGAGCTACTAGGTAGCTCCTTTAATGTTATGGTAAGTATTTAGTTGTAATTATCTACCGTTTTTAACGATATTGTCCATCCAGTTGAATAATTCGTCTAAATCGTAGTCACCAGAATGGGTTACATCAAATGGTGTAGCCATATCTACTTTATACCCAAGGTTTTGAGCACGTGTGCCAACGATCAATGGAATTGCTACAGATGTATTGCTATCAGCTGTACCGTAGCGGATACGATAGAACTGTGCATTTGTCGCTGCCGGAGAACCGAGATAGTTCATCGGGTTCATCATAGTAACAATCTTAGCATTTTGTACGTATGCCTCTGGATTAGATGTTGTATCATGTAAAGCTGCAGTAATTGTAAAGTGGTTATTATCTGTTGTGCTTGTACCGAATAAGTTATTCTCACCAGTATCATTAAAACGGGAATCGAATGCACCTGGTTCTTTTGAACGGCTTACAAATTGGTTATAAGCTTCCCAGTTAATATCTTTGATGGTGCCTGTTTTACTATCGCGTATGAGATAGGTATGTTTAGATAAATCAGTACCTTTAGCTTGTGCCTTGTTAGCGGCTGCAACGATAAATTCTTTCACATAGTTTTTGAAAGTACCATTACCATTTTTGTCGAGTTTCAACACACGACCTACAGAGTCACGTAATTGTAAGTTATTTACGTAATCTGGGAAGTGTTCACTTAACAAATTGGAATAAGCCACATCATCAGCACTCAAGTTTACACGTTGCATTGTGCGTTTTGGAGGTGCAGGCGTACCGCCTACGTTTGCTTGTGGCAATTCTCCTGGGGTCATAGTCACTTTGTTAAAGGATGTAATACCGTTATAGTTCCATTCGTAAGCCATATCTGCCGCATCAAGGTTAGTGATAGGGGCGTACGCAGAGACCGCGTATACATTCGTTGCCGCTGTAGCTGCGCCTAATGCTTGTAAATATGGTTGGAAGTCGGAGCTGTTACCAGCAGCACCTTGTAACAAGGATACAGCACCACCAGCACTTGTACCATTTGTAATAATGCGGTTTGCATTACCAGGCATAGTGGAATCGTTGGCATGTAAGTATGCTGTAGCAGCTTGTAAGTCAACGATTACTGCTGGTGCTTTGCCGATGAAGTTACCATCGGATGCTTTGTTTGTGCGGCCACGTGTAGCTGGGGAAGCTACTACATAACCACGAGACAATGCGTAAAGAACACTGTTAGGTTTGCCATTTTCAACTTTAGGTGTCATAGCTTGGCTTGGCATGTAACCACCTACCGCATTTGGCATGAAGATAGGGGCTGTTTGCGTATTGTAACCATTTACAGTGCCGTTGTTAAAGTATTCTTCCGGTACATAAATGTTCATGTACTGTTGATCGATATCGATAGGATTAGCCACGTAAGGGATATATTCGAAGGCGCGATATTTGATTTCCTTGTTATCTACTGTTGTAGACATGGATTCATAATTTTTCACGTCGAAGGCAAGGCTAATCTTTGAAGATGCATCAGCTTGCAATGGTGGTTCCATTGGTTGGGAAAGAATATCTTTCTCTTCTGTTACACCAGATCCTTTGGTGGATGCTTCGTTACGAGCATCTACATAGGATTGAGGTAATTTACTTTCTTGAGCTTGTTGAGCTTCTGCTTCAGCTTTAGCTTTAGCTTCTGCCTCAGCCTGAGTTTTAGCAGCAGCCTCTGCTTCGGCTTTAGCTTTTGCCTCTGCTTCAGCTTGTGCTTTAGCCTTAGCTTCGGCTTCGGCTTTAGCTTTTGCTTCGGCCTCAGCTTGTGCTTTAGCAGCAGCTTCCGCTTCTTCTTTTGCTAATTGCTCAGCAGCTAAACGTTCTTGTTCCTCTTTAATCGCAGCTTGTCTTGCCATTTCTGCTTGTTGGGCCGCGATACGTTCTTGCTCTGCTTTGATAGCTGCTTCACGTTCAGCTTTAGCTTGCTCAGCCGCGATACGTTCTTGTTCTGCTTTTAGTGCGGCTTGACGTTGCGCTTCCGCTTGTTCTGCCGCAATACGCTGCTGTTCCGCTTGTTGAGCAGCGATACGCTCTTGCTCAGCCTTTAGAGCTGCTTGACGTTCTGCTTCTGCTTTAGCAGCAGCTTCTGCACGTTGACGCGCAGCTTCTTCAGCAGCTAAACGTTCTTCCTCAGCTTGTTGAGCAAGGATTCGTTCACGTTCTGCTTTTAAAGCAGCTTGGCGTTGAGCTTCAGCTTGTTCAGCAGCGATACGCTCTTGTTCAGCTTTTAGAGCCGCTTGGCGTTGAGCCTCAGCTTGCTCAGCCGCAATACGTTGTTGTTCCGCTTGTTGAGCTACAATACGCTCTTGCTCTGCACGTAAAGCTGCTTGGCGTTGAGCCTCAGCTTGTTCAGCTGCAATACGTTGTTGCTCTGCTTGTTGAGCAGCGATACGCTCTTGTTCAGCTTTTAGAGCCGCTTGGCGTTGAGCCTCAGCTTGCTCAGCAGCTATACGTTGTTGCTCAGCTTGTTGAGCTGCAATACGTTCTTGTTCAGCTTTTAAAGCCGCTTGGCGTTGAGCCTCAGCTTGTTCAGCAGCGATACGTTGTTGCTCCGCTTGTTGAGCTGCAATACGTTCTTGTTCAGCTTTTAAAGCCGCTTGGCGTTGAGCCTCAGCTTGCTCAGCAGCGATACGCTGTTGCTCTGCTTGTTGAGCAGCGATACGCTCTTGTTCGGCACGTAAAGCTGCTTGACGTTGAGCCTCAGCTTGCTCGGCAGCTTGACGTTGTGCTTCTGCAATACGTGCTCGCTCTGCTTGTTGAGCTGCAATCCGCTCTTGTTCTGCTCTTAATGCAGCTTGTTGCGCCGCACGTTGTTGCTCGGCTTGCATTGTTGCTTGACGTTGAGCTTCAGCTTGTTGTTGAGCTATACGTTGCTGTTCCTCTTGCATTGCCGCCTGACGTTGAGCTTCGGCTTGTTGCTGGGCCATACGTTGCTGTTCAGCTTGAATCGCCATTTGACGTTGTTGTTCAGCGAGAATTGCAGCTTGACGTTGAGCCTCGGCTTGTTTTTGGGCAGCCATTTGTTGATCAACTTGAACTACGCCACTTTGTTTAGCTGCTTCTTCTGCCTCTAGTTGAGCGATTCTTTCACGTTCAGCACGTTGAATATCGCGGATAGTCAATTTTTGTTTAGCTACAACGGCTTTAGTTGTCGTTGTATTAGCAACTGTTAAAGGCATAGTAGATTGTTCTTGTACAACTACAGGCGTACGTTGTACTTGTGTAGTTTGAATTTGTTGCTTCCCATCCACTTGCTTTTGTACAGTAACAGGCTCTGTTTTTCGTTGTACATTCATTAAGCTGTGCATAGCCAATGTTGGCTCCATAACAGTATTAGTTTGTTTATTAACAACGTATTGTGGTTGAGAAACCGCCATATGCTGCTGAGACAAAGCTTTTGCCGTATCTGTTACTGGTACCGGACGTACACGAGGGATCAACGGTGTTACCTTTGAAGGCGCTTGCGTTGTTACAGTTCTAACTATTTGCGCTTGCATCACCGGCTGTGTTTGCATTGGTACAATTTGTTGTGTCTGTGCAGGTGCTTGTTGTTGAGTAACAACAGTTGTTTGTGCAATTGGTGGGGTAGGCTGAGTTACTACAGGTCGTACGACTGGGGCCCCTACATTCGTAGTGGCTTGAGTCGTTGATTCAGTGGTAGTATTCGAACCTACTAAATCATTCATGTTGAGTGTAGGGGCTGCGTGGGCAACACCACCCAACGCTGCTGCTGCAAAAAATGCGGCAGTGACCTTACGTTTCCTAGATGATTTCATGAATTACTCTCCGAACTAGAATTGAAATAATAATTTATAATTTTAAAATTTATTTATATTTATATAGTTTAACATAAACCGATATATTTGTACAATTTGTGGAAATATTGATGATTACTGGATAGGCGTAAATAAGGTAAAGTTTTAAAAGTATAATTAAATTTAAAGTACACAGGATATTAAATATTGCCTTTAGTAATTTCAAGATACGTTTTCTTATGTATACATTTTTCAATATAATATGATATGCTTTTTGTAATTTAACTGAGTTTTAATTATAAAGGAGAGAGCATGTTTAGAAAATTCTTATTAGTGTGTATGGTGCTAGGTTCTTTCACCATGCAGATACAGGCTATATCGATTAATGAACTGAATGGATCACCACAGTTTAAAAATGTATATCAAAAAACCGATTCCTATCAAGGTACTTATCCAAAGGATAGGCTAATAAACTATTTAAATACTTACTCTGTAGAATCACTAGAATACGCAGCGCCACATTATAAATTAAAAGGTACTTTTTATACCGTTTATAAATATACTCGTGGCACGTTTATTACTGAATATGAAATAACGGCTACGTATAATACTAATTATTCATTAGGTTCTTTAATACATGCCAGTCAAATGGTACCGCCATCCCCATCTATGTATGCGGTTATAAAGGCAGCACAAGATGATTCTGGCATACAAATCGACTTACGAGAAGTGAAGCGATTTAATGGGGATGGTACTGAGGTTAGTAGTACAGTTCCTTTAGTACATCAAGTACGACCTTTAGATCGTAGTCGTTCAGATGAAAACCTCTTTGCTGTAGCAGATGCTATGTTTGCACTTGCATATCAGCAACATTTCGATGATATTGTCGTGAAATGAGGTGCCTTATGAAACGTTTCTTATTTTTTATGGCCCTATTATGTGTTTGGTGTATTTCTTTTAACTCTGTAAAAGCCGTTTCTAATGTGGAATTACGAGATACAAGTCGTTTTGAACATATTATATCTAAAGGTGATACTGGTGGTGGGGACGGGAAATACATTGAGTTGAGTACAATCAAAGATGTGTCCTCAAGTGCCAGTACCAAAAGTATAGAGGCTAAGATTTATGTTGTATTGCCTTCGTCTAATTTGATTCGAGAATACGCCATTCATTATGACTATAACTTAAATTATTCCTTTGCGAATTTAGTTGCAAGAATGCCCGAGTTTAAACAACAATTTCCGGATTTCTATTTAGGTGAAATATGGAATATAAAAATGGATGATTCTGGAATTATTGGTACTGTTAAGGCTCAACAGGATTACACGTTGCATGGTGAAAGTAAACCTACACAACCAGGTTATAAAGGCTACGAGCATGTTACCTTCTTAACACCTACAGACTTTGATTTTGAAAGCTATCATGTTGCAAATCGTGTTTTCAAGAAAGTATTTGGCGTATTTTATGATGATGTAATCCGATAGTGTTACATAAGAAAAGGACTAGAACTCCTAGAGTTCTAGTCCTTTTGCTATATGTACTTATTTAGCATATGTACGTTTTTGCTATATGTACTAGTATTAAACTAGCTTTTACAATTATTTTTTCAAGCTTGGTTTTACAAGTGCCAAGATGAAGCAAGCTACAACGGAACCGATTGCGATGGATGCAAGGTATAGAAGTGGGTTGCCGATTGTAGGTACTACGAAGATACCGCCGTGTGGAGCACGTAGTGTACATTCGAAGAACATGGACAACGCACCAGCTGTACCGGCACCGATGATGCAAGCTGGCAATACGCGAACTGGATCAGCCGCTGCAAATGGGATAGCCCCTTCTGTGATGAAGGAAAGGCCCATGATGTAGTTTGTGATACCAGATTTACGTTCAGCCTCTGTGAAGCGGCTAGGGAAGAATGTAGTACAAAGAGCGATTGCCAATGGTGGAACCATACCGCCTGCCATGACAGCAGCCATGATACCGTATTCGCCAGTAGCAAGAGCGCCAGTGCCGATAACGTAAGCTGCTTTGTTTACAGGACCGCCCATGTCAACGGACATCATAGCACCAAAGATAAGACCTAACAATACGCGGCTAGTAGTGCCCATGGATTGTAAGGAGTCCATTAACCAGTGGTTAAGCGCAGATACAGGAGGGTTGATGACAAAGGTAATAGCAAGACCAATGAATAATACGCCTAGTACTGGGTAGAAGAGAACTGGTTTTGTACCTTCTAATGCTTGAGGCAAACCAGATACTAATTTTTTAACTAACAATACTAAATAACCTGCTGCAAAGCCGGCAATCAATGCGCCAAGGAAACCAGAACCACCTTGGTTAGCCAATAGGCCACCAACGAAACCAGCTACAAGACCTGGACGGTCAGCAATACTCATAGCGATGTAACCAGCTAATACTGGCAACATAAAGCCAAAGGATGCACCACCAATTTGCATGAAGAATGCAGATAAAGGATTGCCAGAACCAAAGTTTTTAGGATTTGCTGGATCTAATGTATCAAACAAGAATGCGAGGGCAATTAAGATACCGCCACCAATAACGAATGGCAACATGTGAGATACGCCGTTCATCAAGTGTTTATAGATTTGACGGCCTACGCTGTCAGATGCGCTAGCAGCGATTTCAGCAGCTTCGCAGTCTGCTGCAGATGCTTGGTATACAGCTGCTGTACCAGCCATTGCTTCGGTTAACAGCTCTTCTGCTTTGTTGATGCCGTTTGCAACCTTAGTTTGAATCATCGGTTTGCCATTGAAGCGAGCCATTTCCACTTGGCGGTCAGAAGCGACGATGATGCATTTCGCATGTTTGATTTCTTCTGCTGTAAGAGCATCTTTTACGCCAGACGCACCGTTCTTTTCAACTTTTAAGGAAATGCCCATTTCTTTGGCTTTACGTTCTAAAGATTCCGCAGCCATGTAGGTATGAGCGATACCAGTAGGGCAACCAGTTACAGCCAATACATCGTAATGAGGGTTGTCTACAGTGATCTTTTCAACTGCTGCAGCCGTTCCAGCCGCTACAGCTGCTGTGCTAGCGTCAGCTGCTTCAACTTCATCTGCTTGTGGTTCTGCCGTTTTAATGAAACCTTCAACGGATGGATCAAAGTTGCCTTGTTCTTTCGCTGTTACCAGCTCCAAGAAACGTTCTACAGTTGGAGCTGCGATGAGGGCCTCTTTGAAATCAGGATCGATAACCATCATAGCTAATTGACTCAATACCTCTACATGAGTGTCAGCTGCGCCTTCTGGAGCTGCGATCATGAAGAATAAACGAGATGGTTGACCGTCGAGTGCTTCAAAGTCTACGCCGTGAGGCACAACCATAGCTGCTAGGCCTGCTTCTTTTACGCCTGCGGATTTAGCATGTGGTGTAGCAATGCCGTCACCAAGGCCAGTAGAACCAGATTCTTCACGAGCGAAAACGGCTGCTAAGTACTCACCTTTGTCGATGAGGTTACCACCTTTTTCCATTAACTCCCCTAAGGTATAAATAGCGTCAGCCTTTGTGATAGGGTCTGCATTTAGCAGGACGGATTGAGGTTTTAATAAATCAGTGATTTGCATATATGTACTCCTTGATGCAAATAAAATGTAAAACTAGTTAACTCGTACTTGTGAAAGTAATGCTTCTACTTCTACAAGTGTAGCGAGGTTTTCAGAGTAAGCGGAGGCAGAGCCACTGGAGATACCCCAGTACAGTGCCTCTTGTAGATCGCCTGTCTTTTCAAAGCCTGTAATAAAGCCAGCTACCATGGAGTCGCCAGCGCCTACAGAATTTACGAGAGTGCCCTTAGGGGCAGGGCTCGTATATACTGTGCCATCAGCTGCGACCAAGATAGCCCCATCGCCAGCCATGGAGATGAGCACATGCTGTGCACCTATCTCTTGCAATGCTTTGGCAGCTTCCACGAGGTCATCCTTTGTAGAGAGGGTACGACCAAAGATTTCACTAAGCTCATGATTATTTGGTTTGATTAAGAACGGTTTATATGGCAAGACTCGTGTGAGTAAGTCTTTAGTAGCATCTACAACAATGCGAATATTTTTATGTTGTAATCGCTCCATAATGAGTTCGTACATATCGCTTGGTAAGCTGGAAGGAATACTGCCTGCAAGGATCAATGTATCCTGCTCAGTTAATGCATCGAGCTGTGTATAGAGGGCTTCTAGTTCGTCGTCTGCGATGATAGGGCCACGGCCGTTAATTTCTGTTTCTTCGTCAGAGGCTTTCACCTTAACATTGATGCGTGTTAAACCTTCGCGCAGACGAATGAAATCTTCTTTAACACCGAATTGGTTCAGTTGTGTTACGATTTCTTCCCCTGTGAAACCGGCGATGAATCCGAGTGCCGTTGTATCCATACCGAGATTGTTGAGCACGATGGATACATTGATACCCTTGCCGCCACCGAGAACGTACTCTTGGGTGGTGCGATTAATGGTGCCCGTCTTGAGTTGATCAAGGCGTACGATATAATCGAGGGCTGGGTTAAAGGTAATGGTGTAAATCATACAAATTCCCCTTTAAGATAAATTAATGAGCCTATGATTGGTTAATCTTGTAATTAGCGTAAATTTGATTGATTTTGTAATTAACGTAAATTTGATTGCTTTTATAATTAGCGTATGATTGGTTGATCCTGCTTCCGTAGTCGCAACCAGTATAGGAGCGGTACGAGGTATAGGAAGAAGGCGAATGGTACATAGCCAGCTGTACTAGTACCCATCATAACTACAGGTACATAAGCGGCGATGTTCCATGGTAGTAAGGGGGCAATGACAATGCCGCTGTTTTCAAAGTCGAGCATCACATCTTCGTCTTGAATGCCTCGTTGTGCGTAGGTAATGCGCATAATAGAATGTGTCATCACAACCGCAATAGCTTGACTACAACCTACAGCACCTGTTAAAAAGGCGAGACCTACATTGGCAGCAAATACATCGCTTCGTGTTTTTGCTCGTTCTAATAGTTGTCTCACATCGTTCCAGAAGCCAACCCCTTCGAGCATGCCTGAAATGGCAGTGGCCATAAATATGGATAGGGTAGGGATGAACATAGTTTGTAGACCGCCGCCATGAATAATATCTGCTAGTGGATTATAATGTGGTAGCTCAAAGCCTGTTAAGGTATACCAGCCTAAGTCAGAAAGGGTAGCTCCCTGATTGGTATAAGCTAGAATTGCCGCTGCTAATGCACTAAGACCGATAGGCCAACGGATAGATACTTTCAAAGGTAACAGACCAATGACGATGATTACTGGAATCCATAAGGTCCAATTGATATTGAACACAAAGTAGATTGTATCAGACAGTAAGCTATTAGAATAGTTGAGCGGGAACCATTGCGATAGTATTAGGTAGAGAACTGTAGAAATCACAAGAGCGGGTAGACCAGACTTAAACATAATAGGAATGTTGGTCGATACCTTTGTATGCGTTAATGCTGCTACGAGAGAGGCGCTAGATGATAAAGGACCATTCCGATCACCAAAGTAAGCACCAGCAATGATGGCGCCTGCTACGATATTTTCTGGAATATTACCGGCTTTTGCCATCGTAATGAGTACAATACCTATGGTACCCACAGTGCCAAGGGCAGTCCCTAACAGCATACTCACTAGTGCTGTTAATAAAAAGGCACAAGCGATAAAGATAGAAGGATCAATCAAGTCGATACCGGTGGCAATAATCATAGGGATAATACCTGCCGCGTGCCACATGGCGATGAGCCACCCGATGAGCAGGAATATTTGCATCACCACAATAGAGGTTTTAGCTCCTGTCCATGATAGGTTTAGCAGTTCCTTTGGTTGATACCCTTTGCGGTAGAATACATAAGCCATGATGCACCATACCACAATCAAGGCGTAACCGATGGCAATGCTATTGGCTACGGCGATGATGATAATGAGTATGGATAGGAGTAAACCTATGAGGGGCTCTGTATTTTTCGGTATCAGTGAACGGCCTTGTTGATACTTTAGAAATGCATTTAATATGAGTTGTAACCACTTCATCTTAATCGATAGGAAGTTCTGTTTCGAATACTTCCTCAGCCGGGCCTGTCATGAGCACCGTGCCATCCTCCAAGTATGAAATATGCAATGTTCCTAAGTAAAGCTCTACGTCTACTTCGCGACCAGTTAAGCCTTTTTCAAAGGACATAACGGCGGAGGCACAAGAGCCTGTACCACATGCTAGTGTAGCACCAGCACCGCGTTCCCATGTGCGAACCTTAATGCGTTTGTCGTTTACTACCTCAATGTAGTTAACGTTTGTATTGGATGGGAATGCATCGTGTTTTTCAAGGATTGGGCCTTGTGTCGTAACAGGGGCTTTTGTAATATCGTCGATGAATACCTCTGTGTGTGGTACACCGAGCAATACGGAGCTCACTGTTACTGTTTCGCCGTTTACATCGAGGTCAACGTCGATAACCTTATCCATATCTACATTCATCGGAATGTCTTGGGATTTAAAGAATGGTTTCCCCATATCTACTGTAACTTGTGTTACAATGCCATTTTCGATGGTCAAGGTAGGTTTCATGACACCTGCCAAGGTTTCGATGGTAAAAGTTTCTTTCGTAGTTTCACCGTGTTCATAAGCGTATTTAGCAAAGCAACGAATGGCATTGCCGCACATTTCTGCTTCACTACCATCGGAGTTGATGATGCGCATGCGTACATCGCATGTTTCAGAAGGAACTAGGATGGCAAGACCATCGGCGCCAATACCGGTGAGACGATCGCAAAGGCGAATAGCGAGGTCTGTGTAATCTTTTTCAGTCCCTTTTGGGTCAGCAAAGAGGATAAAATCATTGCCGAGACCATGCATTTTAGTTAATTTCATAAAGTCTCCTATCAATAAGTAAGACTTTCACCATGAAGCCCGTGAAAGTCTCAAATGTATATAACTATATATTCTATATTATAACATAAATGATATTTGATTATGAGATAAAATCTTATAAAAATATGGCGAAAAAGACAAAAAATTAACCTGGATTTAGTAGTCGATAAAATTACTTAATGAGTCAAAAACAACCCATATGGGACAGGTGATAAGGCTGATAGATATTGTCTAATTACTTTATTGTTTAACGGAGAAATGATAAAATAAAGAGTAATGTAGTTTATCGTAATAGAAAGAGGAACACATATGCGAATTCAAGGGATTTCTGGATCTCGTGGCGTTGCAGTAGGCAATGTATATAGATATATTCAAGAGGAAATTGTCATTCCTGATTACACCGTGGCTGAGGACAAGGTAGAAGAGGAGATTGGCAAGTTTGCAGCGGCTATGGCGGCTACTCTAAAACAATTAGATACGATTCGTCAAAAAGCGTTAGACGAAATGGGCCCTGAAGAGGCGGCTATTTTTGAGGCGCATATGCAAATCGCACAAGATCCATCTTTGTCTGATGGTATTAAATCCCTCGTTGAGTCTGGCCATACTAATGTCGTAGCGGCTACAGCTCAAACCATTGAAACCTTTGCGAATATCTTCCTCGGTATGGAAGATCCATATATGCGCGAACGCGGTGCTGATATTAAGGATATCGGTGACCGTTTGATGCGCAACATGTTAGGTATGAACCCACGTGGTTTATCTCATATTTCTGGGGAAGTTATTTTGGTGGCTCAAGATTTGGCACCATCCGATACGGCCTCTCTCGACAAAAATGTTGTAAAAGGCATCGTAACAGCGGCAGGTGGTCCTACTTCTCATGCGGCTATCATGGCGCGCACCTTGGAAATCCCTGCTGTTATGGGCGTTGGTGATATTGAAAGCTTCGTAGATGGGGATAAAGCCGTAGTTCTTGGTACTGATGGTATCGTAGAAATTAATCCATCTGATGCGGATTGGGCTGAATATACAAATCAAGCTGCGGCATTCCAAGAGGAACTAAAACGTTTGCGTGAGTCTGCGAACTTAGAAGCCACTACGACTGATGGTCATTATGTAGAATTATTCGGCAATATCGGTAAAGCGAAAGATGCTAAAAATGCTCTTACTATGGGCGCTCAAGGTATCGGCTTGTACCGTACAGAGTTCCTTTATATGGAAAACGACGAATTGCCAGCAGAAGATGTACAATTTGAAGAATATAAAAAGGTTGCCCAAGACATGAAGGGCAAACCGGTTATCATCCGTACTATGGACATCGGTGGCGACAAGGAATTAAAATGCCTTGATTTGCCTAGCGAAATGAATCCATTCCTCGGCTACCGTGCTATTCGTATTTCTTTAAATCGTCCAGATATCTTCAAAGTACAATTGCGTGCCTTGTTACGGGCTAGTGCTTTTGGTGATATTCACATCATGTATCCAATGATCGCTTCCGTAGAAGAAGTAAAACAAGCAAATGCTATGCTTGATGAATGTAAGGAAGAGCTTACAGCAGAAGGCAAAGAGTTCAATAAGGATATTAAGGTTGGTATCATGATCGAAGTACCAGCGGCGGCTGTTATTTCTCCAATCCTTGCTAAGTATGTAGACTTCTTCAGTATCGGTACCAACGATTTATGCCAATATACGTTGGCTGTAGACCGTATGAACGAAGCTATCGGCAGTCTATATCAACCATTGCATCCAGGCGTGTTACGTCTTATCAAACATGTTATCGATGCTAGCCATGAACAAGGCAAATTCACTGGCATGTGTGGTGAGCTTGCTAGCGACCCTGTAGCTACTATGATTCTATTAGGTTTAGGCCTAGATGAGTTCTCTATGACAGCATCTTCTATTCCGCTTATTAAAAACATCTTGCGTTCTGTTTCTAAAGCAGAATGTGAAGAAGTGGCCAATAAAGCGCTTACTATGGACACCGCTGAAGAAATCACAGAATACGCTAAATCTGTATTAGCAGAGAAAGGCTTATTATAATTCGTTGTATCTTAAAAATCAGTATTGAAAATTCTAAAGATACGTATTAAGGAATTTTAAGATATTTGCTAAGTGAATCGTTATATAGTAAATAACTTTTAATATACTTGAATTGATACGCTTATAATTGATACAATATATCTATTAGAACGTAAGGGATAGGCAGGGCCTATCTATATAGAAAGAGGTTACCATGAAAGAATTAACAGTAGAAATTACAAACGAATCTGGTTTACACGCTCGTCCTGCGACAGCTTTCACACAATTGGCTGCTAAATATGCTTCCAAAGTGACAATCGCTGCTAACGGTAAAACAGCTGATGCTAAATCCATCTTAACTGTATTAACTTTAGGCGCTACAAAAGGCACATCTGTTACTTTAACAGCTGACGGCGCTGACGAAGACGACGCACTCGCTGCATTGAGCGAATTTTTAACAACTAATCACGACTAATTTGTCAGGGAAATAAAAGGGACTCTACTACGACGGTAGAGTCCTTTTATATATGGAATGTAGATAATTGTTATATAGGTTTAAACAAAAAAAGAAGAGGCGATTTAGCCTCTTCTTTATTTTCCCATGTTTGCAAAGCGCTCTACAGCCTTTGTAAAGTCGCTAATGGTTTTTTCTACGTCGCCATGCTCGATACCATCGCGTACGCAGTGGTTGATGTGACCTTCAAGGATTACTTGTCCTACCTTGTGTAGTGCAGACTTAGCTGCATTAATTTGGCTCAACACATCTTCGCAGGGAATGTCTTCTTCAATCATTCGATCAATAGCTTGCACTTGACCTAAGATTTTACGCAATCGACGATGCAGATTTTCTGAATCCATACACTGTTTCATATTACTCCTCCAATGGGCATGTTTTTTATCATCTCATTAATTATACTCTATCTAAAGACAGTAATACAACTTAATAAGTATACCTAATATGCATTAAATCTACATATATAGATTAACGCGCGGCTTTGACATGAATTATATATTGTAATTGATTGTATATATGGTGTTAAATAAATTATTAAACTAGCAAAACCATCCTATGTATTTTCTGTCATACGTACCTATTTAAACCTAGTGATATTCATATCTTCTTCTTGATTGATGTGATACAATAC
>NZ_CAKPTN010000002.1 GCF_934190855.1 uncultured Veillonella sp.
AAAACTATGGTATTGCTAAAGAATTCCATGATCGTTATGATGCAACTGAACTTTTACGAGAAAATGGTGTTTCGCTAGAACAAATTGTAGCTGATGCAAAACAAATTCTGTCTCTTTAGTTTGCTAAAATATTAATTAATTAATCTCCCTCATAAATGCAGTAGATATCTATCTTCAAAAGATATCTACTGCATTTTATATTGTTATAGATTTTATAAATATATAAAACTTGTTAAAAAAATATAGATTTTTTTCGAATAGGACTATAAAAATTAGATGAAGTATTATATAATAATATCTACAGTATGTATTACAGTAGAATAAAATTGTTGTTAATGTATGCGTTTAATGCGGTATTATACAATTTAGTATTAATAAAAAGGGAGATTATAAGACGTTGAAAAGAGTATTAACCTTAACATTAGCCTTGGCCATCGTCGCCGGTGGCTATATGTTCGAGGCTAATGGGGCGGGAGAGCAGCCTTCTAAGCAGGCACCGTCTATATCTGAGATAAACATATATACGCCTAAAGAACTCAATGCACGTCAAAAAGACTTGGTTGAAATTGGTCGCTATACAGCGTCTGGAGATCAAGGTGCATTAAAGAGTACAATTGCTTCTGCTATCGAGCGAGGTACGTTGACGCCGCAAGAGGTGAGTATTGCGATTCGTCAACTTTACTCTGCTGCTGGTTTGAAGCAAATGAATGCAGCCTTAGCTACATTCGATCAATTGCGTGATGAGCGCCCTGAGTTTGGTGCTGATTACGAAAAAATGGTTCCTAAGCAAACAGGTCTTAGTGCTTTATTGGGGAATGGCACTAATGGGGCTGCTTTAACAAAGCAGAAGACTGAGGAAGCAAAGGAAGGGGTTCAATATAATACGTTCCGTATGAAAAAACCGAAACCTCAAAATCGTAATCGTTCTCGTCTAGGTAAATTAGATCGTGAATTGGTAGCGGCAGCAGCGTTAGGTACTCGAGTTGGTAAAAATAATCTATTCAGTGCATCTGAAAAGAGTTTATCTGAGCTTGGCCTCAGCAAATATCAAATTGAAAATCTAGAAGCTATGATTTTTGAATAAAATGTAGACCTACTTCTTCGGAAGTAGGTCTTTTTTATGTGTTAGCCGAGGGAAATGTAATTGACGTTTAAGTCCCCCTTTTCTATAATTAATAAGATAGGTATATAACCTGTAACAATAAATATAAACAATACATTATTGAAATAGATGTAAGGAGAAAGTATGCGCCTTCGTAGAAAACCGTGGATTGATGAAGCTATCCACGAATATGACTCTCATATCATTTTGTCTGGACATGAAGAACATAAAGGCAAATGGCGTGAGTTATTTGCTCATCCAGAGCGTCCATTATATATGGAGCTTGGTACTGGGAAAGGCCGCTTTATTGCGGGCATGTCTGAAGCATATCCAGATGCTAACTTTGTAGGTTTTGAAGTACAGCTTGGCGTTATTTACTACGCAGCACAAAAAATCTTTGAAGGGGAACGCGATAATGCTAAGGTATGTCTCTTTGATATTGCAGGTATCGAAGAGATCGTTGAGCAAGGTGAAGTAGATCGTTTCTACATTAACTTCTGTGATCCATGGCCTAAAGCAAAACATGCTAAACGCCGCCTTACATATCATACCTTCCTAGACCGCTATGCTCGCCTTTTAAAAGATGGTGGCGAAGTGCACTTCAAGACAGATAATGAAGGTTTATTTATGTTCTCTCTTGAAGAGTTTAAAGAATGCGGTTGGGAACTTAAAAATGTAACGTACGATTTACATAGTACCGATCTTCCAAACGTTAAAACTGAATACGAAGAGAAATTTAGTAAAAAAGGGCAACCTATTTTCCGCTTAGAAGCAGTTAAGCCAAAAGTACAAAAGGAGGCTTAATATGGAAACACCGAATAAGGGGGATAGTCGGTGGGGCTCACTCTTTAGAAATGATTTACAAGGTATGCTCTTACCTATAGTACTCATTACTATTATAGGTAGTGTGAATATCTTTAGTGCCACCTATATCAGCTCTATTTATGAAAATACAGGGCTTTTAGGCTATTTCTGGAAACATATTGTCTTTTTATTAATCTCGTTAGCGGCAGGGATTATTTTATACCGCTATGACTATCGACAATTACAGAAGGATCATATGTTGCACCGCATTATGGTTGCTACGCTTGTTGGGTTAGTGTTAGTACTCATTATGGGCGCTGTTATCAATGGTGCTCGCCGATGGATCTTAATCGGGCCCATATCTGTACAGCCTTCTGAGTTTGCTAAATTGGCTGCCCTTATATGGACATCAGCTAAGTTGAGTAGCTTAAGAAAATGGGGCAAGCCTCGTCATACGAATCCGCTGATCAATATGAAAGGCTATTTTGGTGAGCGCATCAGTTATATGTTTCCTATGTTAAGTTGGCCCGCAGTATTTGCAGGGTTAACCTTCTTCCAACCAGACTTGGGGACAACGATACTAATCTTTGGGTTTTCCTTTATCCTGATTTATTTAGCCGGATTTGATGGAAAATTCTTTGGTGGTGCCTTTGCCGTAGCCGGGTTCCTTGGCTTTATTGCAGCTCGTACGTCGCCGTACAGATGGGAACGTATTCAGTCTTGGTTTGATCCATGGCCTCATGCACAAGATATGGGTTACCAAACTGTACAAGGTTTGTTAGCTGTTGGCTCTGGTGGCTTCCTAGGGGAAGGCTTTATGCAAGGTACGTCCAAGTACTTTTACTTGCCAGAGGCACATACAGACTTCGCTTTTGCTGTGTGGGCTCAAGAAATGGGCTTCCTTGGGGCTGTATTTGTTGTCATCTTAGTAGCGGCTTTCACCTACTATGGATTCCGTATTGCTAATAAGGCTCGTGATGAATTTGGCAAATGGTTAGCCATGGGCATTACCTTGCTCATTAGTGGACAAGCCTTATTTAACATCGCCATGGTGTGTGGCATTATGCCTGTAACTGGTGTACCATTGCCATTTGTTAGTTATGGTGGTTCTTCTTTGTTGATGAACTTTATGGCCATTGGTTTATTAGCTAGCATTGGCCGTCGTAATGTGGAAGGCGTAAAGCAAGTCGGTACAGTTGAGGATTTACCCTCCTTACGTGAGGAAACACAAAGCCGATTCAAACCGACTGTTCCGAAAAGTCCTAAAAAGACGGAAATGCCGGGTCCTTTTAGACCGAGAACGGCTAAAACGCCAACCCGTAGACGACCTAGGTCTGAACGTTGATATTTAACTTATATAGTATAAGGTGAATATATTTAGTGTGGATTTATATAGCATCTCTCAAGAGGTGCTGTATAAATGCAACGTACTTGTATTGTGTGTGAGGAGAAAAGATGAAGGATTATATTGATATCCAAGAACGCCCATCCTGGGGTCAAATGTTGCCACTTAGTTTCCAACATTTATTCGCTATGTTTGGTTCTACTGTATTGGTACCTTATTTACTGAAAGTAGATCCTGCAACGGCATTATTTATGAATGGTATTGGTACATTACTATACTTATTCGTGTGTAAAGGTAAAATTCCAGCTTACCTCGGTTCTAGCTTCGCCTTTATCGCTCCTGTAGCAGGTGTGTTATCTGCAGGTCTTGGTTATGAAGCGGCAAAGGGTGCCTTCGTTGTATTTGGTCTTTCCTTTGTAATCTTATCTGTTCTCGTTCGTTATATTGGTACTCGTTGGGTCGATAAGTTATTCCCGCCAGCGGCGATGGGTGCTATCGTAGCTATTATCGGTTTGGAATTAGCTCCAGTTGCGATGAGTATGTCTGGCCTTATTGGTAATCAAGATTTAGGTATGAGCCACAGCCAAGCTATTTTTATTTCAATGTTTTCCTTAGTTGTTACCTTGCTTGGTACTGTTGTGTTCCGTGGTTTCTTAGCCGTTATTCCAGTTCTAATCGGGGTTGTTTCCGGTTATGTATTATCCGCTATTATGGGTGTTGTTGACTTCTCTGGTGTAGAGGCTGCTCCATGGTTCTCCTTGCCGCAATTCTACGGCATGCCTGTGTTTGATATTAATGCAATCATCATGATTATGCCGGCTCTCTTCGTAGTATTTGCGGAGCACGTTGGTCACTTGGTTGTAACTAGTAATATCGTTGCTAAAGACTTGATGAAAGAGCCAGGTTTACAACGTTCCTTGCTTGGGGATGGTCTTGCCAATATCCTTTCTGGTTTCTTCGGTGCTACGCCAAATACGACATACGGTGAAAATATCGGTGTACTTGCAATCACTCGTTGCTTTAGCGTATGGGTAATCGGTGGTGCTGCAGTTCTTGCTATGATCGTTTCCTTCGTAGGTAAGGTAGCCGCTCTTATCCATGCAATTCCAGTACCTGTTATGGGTGGCGTATCCATTCTATTGTTCGGTATCATCGCTGCATCTGGCTTACGCATGTTAGTAGAACGTAAAGTAGATTACACAAATCCTGTTAATATGATTCTTACATCCGTTATTCTCGTTGTAGGTCTTAGCGGTGCAGAACTTGCTGTAGGTCCTGTAGTATTAAAAGGTATGGGCCTTGCCACTGTAGTAGGTATGGCGATGAGCATTAGCTTGTTGATCCTTCAAAAAACAGGCGTTGGTAATGACCAATTGAAAAAAACTGAAGTATAATTCAAGTTGCTAGTGAGGCTGCAATATAAACCTTTGTGTTTATAAGCCCAACTTGTTTTTACTTCCTATAATAAACGACTACTAGATCAGATTTGTATCTGTGAAAGTAGTCGTTTTTATTAATTATCTTTATAAATTATTTTTAATATTGTATAATGAGTATATAAGTTGTATAAAATTAATTATAGAGAGGAGGGCCTATGGAGTTTTTAATCTGGATGGCCATAGGGATTGCTCTGATGGCAGTAGAACTCGTTGTACCGGGTGGTATTTTAGGACTTATCGGTTATTCCGTATTCCTTTGGGGTGTTTTTGTAGCTCTTGGGGAAGGAACGGTAGCTTTGTATGCAGTACTGGGATTAACGGCCTTGCTAATTGTCCTTATCATCGTGTTCTTTAATCACTTTGAAAAGACTTGGATAGGCAAATTGTTTACCTTAGGGCAACGATCTACGACTAACGAGGGCTATGTATCTAATGATGTATTAGAGGACTTAGCTGGCAAAGAAGGCGTAGCTCATACTACTCTGCGCCCTGCTGGTATTGCTAAAATCGATGGTAATTTGGTAGATGTTGTAACCGAAGGGGACTTCATCGATGCCGGTTCACCGATTGTGGTGCTTCGTGTTGTAGGGGGCCGCAATATTGTTAGAAAGCGTGATTAAGCTTTCACCACATCGTCGTATATAATGGAGGTTATTATGGATGTAGGTATTTTAGTTTTGATTCCCATTCTACTGATTGGGATTATGGTGTTCTTGTATGTTGTGCCATTAGGCCTTTGGGTATCTGCTCTTGCAGCAGGCGTTAATGTTGGTATCTTTACACTCGTAGGTATGCGCTTACGTCGTGTAAATCCATCCCAAATCGTAATGCCTTTGATTAAAGCTAATAAAGCAGGTCTTGATGTTAATGTAAATCAGCTTGAAGCGCATTACCTTGCAGGTGGTGACGTTGACCGCGTTGTAGATGCTTTGATCGCCGCTGAACGCGCATCTATTCCTTTGACATTCGAACGTTCTGCAGCTATCGACCTTGCAGGTCGTGATGTATTGGAAGCGGTACAAATGTCCGTTAATCCTAAAGTGATTGAAACACCAATCATCTCTGCAGTAGCAAAAAATGGTATCGAACTCAAGGTTCGTGCTCGTGTAACTGTACGTGCTAATATCGACCGCCTTGTTGGTGGTGCTGGTGAAGCTACGATTATCGCCCGTGTTGGTGAAGGTATCGTAACGACTGTAGGTTCCTCTGAAGAGCATACAGATGTATTGGAAAATCCAGATCACATCTCCCGTACTGTATTGGGTAAAGGCCTTGATGCGGGTACTGCATTTGAAATCTTATCCATTGATATCGCTGACGTAGACGTTGGACGTAATATCGGTGCTCAATTGCAAACTGACCAAGCCGAAGCGGATAAGAAAATCGCTCAAGCCCGTGCTGAAGAACGCCGTGCTATGGCTGTTGCGACAGAACAAGAAATGCGTGCTAAAACACAAGACATGCAAGCTAAGGTTGTGGAAGCACAAGCTGAAGTTCCTAAAGCATTGGCAGAAGCTTTCAGAAATGGTAATCTCGGTGTTATGGATTACTACAATATGAACAATATTATTGCAGACACTAAAATGCGTGAAAACTTAGCAGATAGTGAATAGGAGTAGCTATGGACTCTATTTTGTCTACAGTGCTATCTATCTTTTCGCATAATCCTATCATTGTGTTAGGTATCATCGCTTACGTTGCCTTTTCTATTATAAGAGGCAAGAATAACGAAGAATCTGATGAGTATGAAAGCTATGAAAGTTCAAGTTCCGGAATGACTTGGGAGGATATGGAGCGGGAATACGGTATCTCCATAGAGAAAAAGCCTGCAGAACCTTCGCCTGAGGATTTGTTGTATGATGATGATTTCTATCGAGATATTTTTAAAAATAGACCGATTGAGAATCAGCATCGAGAGGCTCCCTTACTAACGAAAGAGGAGCTAGAGGGACGCTACGATTCTATTCCTGAAGTAGATGAGAGAACATTCAAAAATCGCTCAAATAATGATGCAGTTACACCGGCTACAGCAACTCAACAAGATACTGAGGTTTTACCTAAGAAACGCACTAGCAGCTCATCAAGTTATTCGACGAGTACGACTCGATCTAGTCGTGAAGCTACTACAGGTCCTTCCTTGAATGAACGATTAGCCGAGTTTAAGAGAGATAAAGCATCTAAAGAGGGGCGTGTTCTTGTTGAGAGTGTAGGTGTTACAACAGCTCCAACTGCTCCTTCCGTGACTTCGACTCGTCGGCATAAATCTAATCATGCTCTAAAAGAGGGGATGAAGTGGTCTATTATTTTAGGCAAGCCTAAAGCCCTTGAGCGAAGATATCGCTAACCAAACTATCAGCTAATGATCTTACTGGTAATTGGTAAGTAAATAGATAGATTGATAGTTTATGCATACATATTGTGATAGCATCTAGAATTACACCTATCGTATGCGGTGCATATAATTACATATTGAAAGAGGTTCCTATTGGTCACCTATGTGACTATTAGGAACCTCTTTTTTGTTGTCTTTTCTTGATGGAACTTTCACAATAATAGGGAAGGGAGTTCGTCCAGAAGGAAAGGTGATGTTATGTATCGTAATGTGCGCGTTATACCAAAACAGTTATTAGAACAATTATATGTAGAAAAGCAGTGGAGTGTTCGCGATGTGGCAGAGTATTTTCAATGTAGTGTCGATACTATTATGCGACGTATGAAAGCGTATGATATAGAGCGGCGGCCGCTTAAGAAGGAAATTAATATGGTTCATGTACAAGCCTTGTATGAGACGGGGAAGTGGTCGCTCCATTCTTTAGCAAAGCGATATGATGTGTCCATCACGACTATGGCCAGCCGAATGAGAGAATATGGTTTGGTCTGTCAGCGATCGAGCAAGAATGTATCTGTAGATGTAGTACGCATTTGTAGAGCCTATAAAAGTGGGAATAGTACAGATGCTATTGCTCGAATGTATGGCGTATCTCGTTGGAAGGTGCATCATGTGTTGCGACATATGGGGATTTGTATGACGCCTAAAGGCCGTAAACCTCAACGAGTAGAGGAGATGGCCTATTTATATATACAGCACCATATGAGTACCGATGATATTGGTCTGGCCTATGGAGTTCGTGGCTCTACGGTAGCGATGTATTTACGCGACCGAGGTATAGAAATACGGACCAATACCCTCGATTTAGACGAAAATAAGATTAAAAAACTTCGTGCTCAAGGGTATGGCGTTGCCAAGATTGCACAGGTAATGGGCTGTTCTGCCACAGCGGTACGAAAGCGGCTAGCTATGAAAAAATATATCTCTCCTTGATGTAGTGTAGTAGATACTATATACTTAAATTTATACAATGATGGGAGGATTATTATGTTTGAAATTATCTCTGCTTTAATACCGTTTTTATTATTGGGCTTAGCGGCAGCTGGCCTATCTCGCGTCTCTGGGGTGGCTTTATCTATGGTTATAGTGCCAACTCTATTGATTTGGGGTGCTACTGCTGTAGATGTAATCGCCTTTATGTTGCTCTTTGTGGTGTACAACAACTTTACTATGGAAACACAAGATGTTCGTTTAGACTATAAAGATCTTGTGCTATTCCCTAAATGGCGCTTGTGCATTCCGTTCATTTTAAGCTTGGTGGCGGCCTTCTTCGTACCTGCTGCAGGTATTGCCATCTTTATGGCTTGCTTTGTATTAGAATTGCTAGCTACTGTATATAAACGCATTCCTGAAAATAAACGACCTCGTTTACACCGTGTCGTAGTAACATCTATCTTGAGTGCTGTAGTAACAGCGGTAGGTGCCTATGCAGGCCCTAAAATTCCTAGTGAATACTATTTCATCTGTGCAGGCTTGGCGATTTTAATCATTACTGGTTTTGCTTGGTACGCAGGCAATCATAGAGATGCCTTTAAAGGTCCTTGGGAAACTATTTGGGCTGACTTTAATCTATTTTTAGGTATGTTCGGTGTAGAGGCTTCTTATTATCCAGCAGCGCTTACCCGTTCCATTCCAAATCCTATGGATCGCATGTTGCCTATGATTACTGTAGTAGGTGGTTATGCAGGTCTTATGGTGGTATTTGGTTTTTATAATATCTTCTCTATACCATCTTTGATTACAGCTATCGGTGCTGCTGTAGGTATTCGCCTCTTTGGTTTGTATGAATTCCCTCGTAATGGCAGCTTCTCTTACCTAGCGATTGGCTTTGCTGTGGCTGCAGTAGTATGCTTGTACCTCGTATCTCCAACACCTGTTGGCTTTGACCATATCAACACCTTAGTATCTCAACCAATCGGTCAATAATAGTAGGCATTTGAGTTTTAATTGTTTATAGGGTGACTATATTTACCAACAGTATCCTGTTTATTTGTTATAAACTGTGACATAGTTCATTTGTTGTGGTGAAAGTAAAGTCCATAATAGATTGTGAAAGGAGTTGATGATCAATGGCAGATGTAATTGAAACGAGACCATTTCCGCCATTCTTGCCTAAGAATGCAACGGTTATGACGATGGGAACATTCCCGCCAGCTTCTGAAAAACGATCTATGGAATTTCACTATCCTAACTTTCAAAACGATATGTGGCGCGTATATGGTTTAGTATTCTTTGATGATAAGGATTACTTTAGAAAAGGTGAGGAAAAGGCCTTTGATGCGGATAAAATCAAAGCATTCTTATCTGAAATCGGCATTGCTTCTTGTCCTACCGTTTTGAAAGCTATTCGAGAAAAGGGAAATGCATCGGATGCGTTCTTGAAGGTAGTTGAACCTGTACCGCTCGCTGAAGTATTGGAACAAGTGCCGCATTGTAAACATATTGGGACCACCGGTGGTAAGGCTACAGAAGTGTTATTGAGCCTTTTACCGGAAAAGGTAAAACTACCTAAAACGGGCGAAACGATACCGTATGTGTATAATGGTCGTGAACTAACATTGACGCGATTACCATCTACATCGCGGGCGTATCCTTTGAGTTTGGCGAAAAAGGCTGAAGCCTATAAGAATTTCTTTAAGGCTTGTGGCTTAAAAACTAAATAGATTAAAACTAAATAGATTAAAATTAAATAGATCTAAAATTAACACCTTTAATGGTTGAAGTTGAGTCTTTTGAACTCGCTACTAACTGTTAAAGGTGTTTTGTTATCGTAAATATATATGAGTTTTTAAAATGGATATAATCAGAGGATATATCAATGAAACCTATTTATTATAAAAAATATTTATGAGGTGTATAACATTTTAATTCTTGCTTTTTGAAATGAGAGGTCTATAATTAACCGTTGTCACAAATTGGTTGACAATCATTTTGGAAAATGGAGTTGATATTATGGATAAGGCTAAAGATGCCTTATGGACAAAATCCTTTGTCCTCGACACTTTGATTAATTTCTTAGTATTTTTAATTTATTATTTATTAATCGTTATTATTGCTGTTGTAGCAAAGGATAATCTCCATGCTACGGCGAGCCAAGCTGGTTTAGCGGTTGGTATTTATATTATCGGTACCGTTGTGGCTCGTTTGTTGGCAGGGCGATTTATTAGTGTCTTAGGCTGTCGTAAAATGCTTTATTTAGGTTTATTGATATATTTGATTTCCACAGCCATGTATTTCTACACACCTAGCTTGTTAATCCTTGATAGTGTTCGGTTCTTAAATGGCTTTGCTTATGGTATTACATCGACTGCTACTAGCACTATCGTAGCCGCTATAATTCCTACGTCGCGCCGTGGGGAAGGGATTAACTATTATGGCTTGTCTACATCTCTTGCCGCCGCTGTAGGGCCGTTCTTGGGCATTTTAATGCTCCATAACCTTGGCTATGATTTTATTATTGCCTTCTGTGTTGGTCTTATTATTCTTTGTGGCATCGGTTCCGTTATTATGAAGTTTAATGAACCTAAGCTCGATATTGATTCAGAAGCACATAAGGGAATTAGAATTTCCGATTACATTGAACCCCGTATGAATTCTATTAGCCTTGTATCTATGCTTGTAGGCTTTGCCTACTCTGGTGTTATCGGCTTTATGGCGGCCTACACAAAAGATCTTGATCTTATTATGGCAGGGACATTCTTCTTTGTTGTCTATGCCGTAGTCATTACTATAACAAGACCATTACTGGGGATTCTCTTTGATATGAAAGGGGAAAATTTTGTTCTCTATCCTTGTTTCGTATCCTTAGCACTTGGTATCTTCTTATTATCCATCGCTCATTCTACATGGCTTGTTCTTTTATCTGCTGTATTTGTGGGCCTAGGCTATGGTACATTTATGTCTAACGGACAAGCAGTAACTGTTAAAATTGTACCTGTTCACCGCATCGGTGTCGCCACATCTACGTACTTTATCGCCTTAGATATGGGTCTAGGCTTTGGTCCCTATATTTTGGGGGCTATTAAAGAGGTTGTGGGCTATACAAGCATGTTCCATGTAACTGTTGTTGTAGCGCTTTTGGCACTTGTTGCTTACTACTTATTCTACGGTCGTTATGTAGGTACTGAAAAAGATCTTTCTTTGAAAGCTCGCGCTGAAGAAGAACGAATTAATCGTAAAGGCAATGGACAGCTTGCGTAGCATGTAATTCGATAATTATTATGACTAAATTAAAAGGGCTATACGATAACTCGTATAGCCCTTTTTGACGGTTAATGAATTTTAAAGTTTGATGGTATTGTAATTACTAGTTTCATTGTGTTGATGTAAGCTAGTTTAATTATCTAAATATATTATTTTTCGATATTTACGATGTTAACGATAACTTCAACCGCTTTTTTCATGTCATCGATACATGCAAATTCGTGACGACCGTGTAGATTTTCTACGCCTGTAAAGATATTTGGTGTAGGAATGCCCATGAAGGAAATTTTAGATCCATCTGTACCGCCGCGAATAGGATCGCAAAGAGGCGTGATACCTGCTTTTTCCATCGCCGCTTTAGCTACGTTAACGCATTCCATATTATCTTTGATCACATCGTACATGTTGTAGTATTGGTCTTTAACAGTTACTTCACATACTTCACGACCGTAAATTTCGTTTAATGTTTGACCTGCTTGTAAGAAGAAGGCTTTTTTCGCTTCAAATAATTCTTTGTCATGGTCGCGAATGATGTAGTTCATTTTGCCAGTATCTACTTGTGTTTCCATGCTCATAAGCATGAAGAAACCTTGACGACCACAAGTGTGCTCAGGAACAGCAGCACCAGGGAGTAAAGCATCAAATTGCATTGCAAGTTTAGCACAGTTAATCATGATTCCTTTTGCTGTACCTGTATGAACAGATACACCTTTAAGCGTAACTGTACCACCTGCGGCATTAAATGTTTCGTATTCAAGCTGGCCGAGGCTTTCACCATCGATAGTATAAGCAAAATCAACAGGGAATTGTTTTACATCAAAGTGATCGGCGCCAGTGCCGATTTCTTCGTCTGGACCAAAGGCGCACATGATTTTACCGTGCTTGATTTCTGGATGAGCAACGAGGTAGGCAAGGGCTTCCATAATTTCACAGATACCAGCTTTGTCGTCACCGCCGAGTAAAGTAAGACCATCTGTTACGACTAAAGATTTACCAATGTAATTTTTTAGATTAGGGAAGTCTTCGCGGCGGGTAAAGATTTGATGTTCTTCGTTGAGGCAAATATCGCCACCATCATAGTTCTCTACGATGCGAGGCTTGATGTTTTCTGCATTGTAATCAGCTGTATCCATATGAGCGATAAAGCCGATAGCAGGGGCTTTTTCGTCTGTATTAGCGTTGAGTGTGCCGATAACAAAGCCATTTTCTCTATTATAAATAACTTCGTCTAAGCCGATTGCTTTTAAATCGGGAACGAGTACGTTTGTTGCAAAATCTACTTGTGATTGCGTACTAGGAATAGTAGTGCTTTCCTCATTAGACCGTGTGTTTATACTTGTGTAGCGTACAAAACGTTCAACCATTGATTCCATAATAAAGCCTCCTCGTAAGTAAACATACCTGTTATACATGGCAGTATTCAATACTGTTACATATAGAGATTCTTAATTTACTTTCATTGTAGAACAGGGGAGCTAAAATTGCAAAATAATTATTTATAGATGAATCGATATTTTATTCGCATAACGTATAGAAAACCATTGAACCAAGCATAGTACCGTGTTAGTATAAAGGTGAATAGTTATACGTTTGTACTTTTTTATGTTAGGAGGTTTTACTATGTCGGACGAAACTCGTTCAATTCCGCCCGTAGAACCGGTGTTAGATCCTAAGAAGGATTACGTAGAGATTAACTCGTATGTAGTATTCTGGGGTCTATTCTATGCGGCAATCTTTACACTGGCCGTAGGTTATCTATGTTTGAAGATTGGTCAAACTGTAGATGCCTTTGCACCAGTATCTGTACTGGCTATGGGTACAGCAGTTATTTTGAAACGTAAAAATGCTTTTGCTGAAACGGTTCACATTCAGGCTATTGCTAGCTCTAGTACGAACACATTAGCGGGCGCTATGTTCTTCTTGCCAGCGCTTTACATCTGGAATGTTACAGATGTATCCTTTGTGCAAATGGCAATTCCTATTATCCTTGGCGGCGTTTTAGGTGTTTTATTATGCGTTATGTTCCGTCGCTACTTCGTTGAGGAAATGCACTATGTGTATCCATTCCCAAGCGGTCGTGCTGCTGCTGAAGTATTGATGAGTAATGAAGGTAGTAAAGCGAAGCTCATGCTTGGCTCTGGTCTCATTGCTCTCGTGTATGACTTCATTCTTAACAGCTTAGGTTGGTGGGAAGAGGTTATTCGTACTAGTACTTTTAAATGGGGAAGTGCTCTTGCAGATCAAACTAAATTGACTGCAGCCGTAGATACTGACGCAGCATTGCTTGGTCTTGGTTATTTTACAGGTCTTCGCTATGCAGCGATTATCGCAGCGGGCTCCTTCTTCTCTTGGTTTGTATGTATTCCAATCGTGTACTATTTAGCTCCTGAACATATCATGCAAATTGGCGGTCAAGCTGTTCCTTTGGCAGAGGCTCCAATCCGTAAAGTGTTCCTTGATTATGTTCGTCATATTGGTATCGGTATGCTTGCGATGGCAGGTATCATTGGTCTACTCAATATGTCTAAAGTAGTGGCAAGCGTTGTAAAAAATGCAGTGCTTGATATCTTCAGCTCTAAATCTGCAGAAGTTAATTTACTTCGTACACAACGCGATATTCCTACGTCTTGGATTGGTGCGGGTATCTTGTTATGTACCGTTTTATTTGCTGCATACTTCCACTTTATGTATGCTGAAAGCTTCGCTCAAACAGTGGTAGCATTCTTAATCGTTCTTATTATGTCCTTCCTATTATCTGTAGTAGGTATTAGCTCCATCGCTTATACAGGTACAGAACCAGTATCCGGTATGACAATCTTCATGATTATCATCTCCGCTGTATGCTTAACAGCAGCAGGTATGACTGGTAAAGTAGGCATGATTGCAGTTCTAATGATGGCATCCTTTATCGGTACAACCATCGGTATGGCTGGTAACTTCATGTCCGAACTTAAGGTAGCGCATATGACAGGTGCTACACCTAAGAAAATGGAACAATGGCAAATCGTTGGTACTATTCTTTGTGCGGTACTTTCCGTAGGTGTTATGATCCTCTTAAACGATGCATATGGCTTCGTAGGGGACCATGCATTAAATGCACCGCAAGCGAACGCTATGGCTGCTATTATTGAACCTTTGATGACTGGTGGTAGTGCTCAATGGCCTCTATACATGGCTGGTGCATTATTCGCAGTTATCTTGTGGATGATAAAAGTTCCACCTTTGGCATTTGCTTTGGGTACTTACTTGCCAATGGAAATCAACACACCATTACTTATCGGTGGCTTGATTGCGTACTTCGTACAAAATAGTACAAAAGACAAAGCGTTGGCAGATCTTCGCTTTGCTCAAGGTAGTACAATTGCTTCCGGTCTCGTAGCCGGCGGTGCTATTGGCTCCTTATTCAGTGCGGTACTTCGCATTGTAGGTATTGATGTATTTGCAGAAGCTTGGGTTGAAACTCCAGAAGCAACATACCTCAGCATCGTAATGTACTTGTTACTCTGTGCATTCTTGTACAAAGTTGCTATGTACATAAAAGCTAAAAAAGCGTAATAATTACCGCCTTTACCAAGTTTTATCTGTGCTTGGTGAAGGCGGTCTTTTTATATAGCTAGAATGAACTTTTTGATATAGCTAAAAGCTATGTGTATTTAAAACCTATTTGTATGGTTGGATTAATTGACCGCAACTATATCGAATGTTATCATAATACTATAATACCTCTAGAGGTATTATTTTTATTATGTTCAAAATTTATGCTCGAAGTGTAAGTATAGATATATTAGTAATTAAAAAGAACTCTTTTTTCTAGGTAGAATGGAGTCAGTAAGGGGAATTATGAAATTTAAAAAGATAGCAGCTCTTTTAGGAGCTTTCACCGTTGCTAGCAGCTTGTTTATCGCTGGCTGTGGCAATACAGTTACGAGTCAAAAGACATGGCGCGTCGGTACTGATGCGACCTATGCACCATTTGGTTTTAAAGATAAAGATAGTGGCAAATTGGCCGGTTTTGATATCGACATTATTACTGCTATTGCAAAAGAAGAAGGCATTGAAGCGGACATTCAAAACTTGAACTTTGATGCATTGTTACCAGCATTACAAAGTAATACTATCGACATTGCTATTTCAGATATGACTATTTCTGAAGAGCGTGCAAAATCCGTCGATTTTAGTAAACCGTATTATATAGCAGGCAATGGCCTTGTTGTTAATATCGATAATACAAATATTAATAGCTTTAAGGATCTAGAAGGTAAACGTATTGGCGTATCTATCGGCTCTACGGGTGCTGAAATTGCTAGCAAGGTTCCAAATGCGGATGTACGGCAGTTCAATATTATCGTTGACGCGTTCTTAGAACTACAAAATAAAGGCGTCGATGTTGTTATTAACGATACACCGGTAAATGAATATTATGTTAATGGAAAGGGGAAAGGTATCGCAAAAGTCACTGGAGAAGACTATGATGCGGCACCACTTGGCATTGCTGTGAAAAAGGGTAATGCAGAGGTCCTTAATAAAATTAACGATGGCCTAGCTAAGATTAAAGCGAATGGCAAATATGCTGAGATTTATAAAAAATGGTTTGGTAAAGAACCACCGGCAGAGGTGTTAAAATAGTTTGTAGATAGTACCAAAATGTATTATTTGATATAATACGCTTGGTAAGCCTCAAGTTGTAGAGGCAAGTATAGAATGGGTGATATGATGGCTAAACGAAGTGTATTTTTAGATATTATTAAGGATAAGGGTGCCCTCGTCTTAGATGGGGCTTTAGGGACAGAATTAGAGCGTTATGGCTGCAATATTCAGCATAAGCTGTGGTCTGCAAAAGTTCTCATGGAACAGCCTGATGTTATCAAAAAAATACACATTGCGTACTTAGCTGTTGGAGCAGACATCATTCAAAGCTCTGGTTATCAAGCTACTGTAGCGGGCTTTAAAGGCTTAGGCTATGGTACAGAAGAGGCAATAGAGCTCGTTAAATTATCTGTTCGCTTAGCCGTGCAAGCTCGTAATGAGTTTCTAGAGGCTAAGGCTAGCGGAGCACTTACGTTACGGGGCATTACCCTAGGTGAAGAGACTCCAGATGGGGTTAAGTATTTTTCCGAAGGTGCATTGCCTAAACCGTTAGTAGCGGCCTCTGTAGGTCCTTATGGGGCTTTCTTGGCTGATGGATCTGAATACCGTGGCTATCCTGATGTACAAACAGAATACCTTGAGGTGTTCCATATTCCTCGGTTAGCATTGTTCGCGGAAGAGAATCCAGATATACTATCTTTTGAGACGATACCATCTTATGATGAGGCCATTGCTATTGCTCGCGCTATGTCCGATCCGTTTACATCAAAAGGTATTCCTGCGTGGATTGCCTTTTCGTGTAAAGATGAACATCATGTTTCTAGTGGTGAAACAATTATCAAATGCGCTGAAATGATTGATAAGGTTCGATCTATTACGGGGATTGGCATTAATTGTAGCAAACCAGAACATGTAGAGTCCTTGATTAAGGACATTCGTACCGTTACGGATAAGCCCATTGCTGTATATCCAAATCTTGGTGAAAGCTATGATAGTGAAACTAAGACTTGGTACGGTGATTCAGCATCCTTTGTAGACTACGTAGATGTATGGCGTAAGGCAGGGGCTGAAATCATTGGTGGCTGCTGCAGAACGACGCCTGAAATCATCGGTGATATTGCTAAGAAAATCCATAATTAATATGGTGAAATACATATAATACAAAAGGCTATTCGAATAAGCTCAAATAGCCTTTTTATATACATATATGATTCAGAATACTGAATATAAAATAGGTGATAAATAGCCTCTAATTTGGCAAATAAAAAAGCAGTGCTTAAGCACTGCTTTTACTATGGCGGAGAGACAGGGATTTGAACCCTGGGTACGGGATAACCGCACACATGATTTCCAATCATGCTCCTTCAGCCGCTCGGACACCTCTCCATGTATTCTGTTGTGTAACAGGTACTTGTATAGTATATGAAAAAGTTAGATTTATGTCAAGCAAAAAATAGGGGAAATCTTGTACTTTCATAAGACTTTTAAAATACAAGAAAAAGCCGCCTAAGAGGCGGCTTTTGTATTCGTATTATAATACGTCTTGGATTTCTGTTGCATCGATGGATGCTTTGATATCGTCTGCCATTTTTTCGATTTTTGGAATATCTTCTTCTTTCAAAGAGGATTTGATATCAAGTGGTTCAGATACGATTTCAAGATCTTTGAAGTCGTTTTCGAAGTGAGAAACCATGATTTTCATTGCAGCGGAAGCCCAAGAGTGGTTACCGATGATGGATACCTTATGGTTTTGGAAGTTAAGAGCTTTCAATTCGTGGATGAAGTTTTCCATTGTAAGGTATAGGTTCAAGTTGTATGTAGGTGCGATTGTTACCAAGTTAGTGTATTTCCAAGCATCGGAGATGATGTAGGAAGCATTAGTTTTGGAAACATCGTAAATTTTGATATCTGTAACACCGCGTTTAGACAATTGTTTAGCTAATTGTTGTGCGATAGCACGAGTGTTGCCGTACATAGAACCGAAGGCGATAACAACGCCTTTTTGTTCAGCTGTGTAGCTAGACCAGTGCAAATATTTGTGTAAGATATATTGGATAGATTCTGGTGTACGCCAGATTGGACCATGAAGTGGAGCAATGCGTTTAATATCAAGACCGGAAACTTTGCGAATTGCATTTTGTACTTGAGGGCCGTATTTACCAACGATGTTTGTGTAGTAACGACGAGCTTCCTCTTCGTATGTAGCAACGTAATCAGTTTGGTCAGCAAAGATGTTGCCGTTAACTGTACCGAATGTACCAAAAGCATCTGCAGAGAACAATGTGCCTGTAGATTTTTCGTAAGTACAAGTTACTTCTGGCCAGTGAACCATTGGCATAGTGTAGGAAACGAGTGTATGTTTACCAAGACAAATTTCGTCGCCTTCTTTTACAGTGTAATATTGGTCTGGTTTTGGAGAATTGTAGAATTGCTCGAACATGCGGAATGTTGTAGCGTTACCAACCATTTTACAGTTTGGATAGCGTTCCAATGTTTCCAACAATGTTTGACAGTGATCTGGCTCCATATGGTTTACGACGATGTAATCAAGTTCACGACCATTTAAAAGATGAGTCAAGTTGTCAAAGTATTCTTCACGAATTTCAGCATCTACAGAGTCAACAACGCAAGTTTTTTCATCATCGATGAAATAGCTATTATAGCTAACACCATTTGGAATAGGGAATAAGTTTTCGAAACGTTCAGTAGTCCAGTCATTACTACCAATCCAGTAGATATTATGGGTCATTTTCTGAGCACAATGCATAATAAAATCCTTTCTTAACTCACTTATGTATATATGTATAGACTTACATGAAATTATTTTTGTAAATATGTCATCAACTTATAATACTAATATTTACGAAAAAAATCAATATGAAAAAGCCTACTCCTAGGGGTAGGCTTTCACATGAAAGATTAGTAATTAATTACTTAAAGTATTTTACACCGGATGTAAAGATTGGCATTTCTAATTGGCCAGGAATATTTTTACTGATGCCTGTGCCACAGCGTTCGGAGTGAGCCATTTTACCGAATACACGACCATCTGGGCTATAAATACCTTCGATAGCAGCGACGGATTGGTTTGGATTGAAGCGGCTATCCATGGAGGCAATGCCGTCAAAGTCAACGTATTGTGTAGCGATTTGACCAGTTTTATTGAACTCTAACACTTGTTGAGGGGATGCAATAAAACGACCTTCGCCATGAGAAATAGGTACAGTATAGATTTCTCCAGCTTTAGCATCACTCATCCATGGGGATTTTGTGGAAATTACCTTAGTATTAACCATGCGAGATAAGTGACGACCAATTGTGTTGTATGTCAATGTAGGATGATCTGCAGTCAACGTTTCGATATGACCACCAGGCAACAAGCCTAATTTAATAAGGGCTTGGAAACCATTACAGATACCAAGAACTAGACCATCTTGCTTGTACAAGAGGTTTTCTAAGCCTTCTGCAAGGTATGGGTTGCGGAAGAGGGTAGCCATGAATTTACCAGAACCATCTGGTTCGTCACCAGCACTGAAGCCACCAGGGAACATGAGAATTTGAGATTCAGCTAACTTAGCTTTGATTACGTCAATGGACTCTTTTAATTGTTCTGGTGTTTGGTTGCGGATGACTACGATGTCTGTTTCTGCACCAGCCCGTTCAAAGGCACGAGCAGAATCAAATTCACAGTTTGTACCAGGGAATACAGGAATGAGAACCTTTGGTTTAGCACCTAAGGATGCACTGCGCGGTTTAGCATGTTGATCGTGAATGTACGCCACTGCTTCGCCAACACCATTTGGTGCGTGCATAGGGAAAATGTCGTTTAATGGTGCTTCGTAAGCCGCTTGTACCTCTTTAAGGGATACAGATTGGCCTTCCCATTCGAAAACAGGATTTGCTTGGGTTACACCGATAACTTTCACATCAGGTAACTCCAAGAGATAGTTAACAGCTGTAATATCTACCTCTACGATGAAGGAACCAAGAGCAGGCTGGAAGATACCACGTTCAGCATATTTATCGAATTTAACACCGATGTTATTGCCGAGCGCCATTTTTGTAACTGCTTCAGGGATACCACCTTGCTCCACTACATAGGCGGAATAAACACGACCTTTTTCAATTTGTTCTTGTAATGTATCGCAAATTTCTTTGAAACGATCCCAATCAGGAGTGTCATTATATGTACGCGGTACATCAAAGAATACGAGACGGTGGTCTACGCCTTTAAGGTCTTGGCTTATGATGTTATTTACATGAGCTGTACCAACCGCGAAGGATACAAGGGTAGGAGGAACGGTAAGGTCCATAAATGTGCCGCTCATAGAGTCTTTGCCACCGATAGCACCGATTTCAAGTTCTTTTTGAGCTTTATAAGCGCCGAGAAGGGCCGCCACAGGTTTACCCCAAGATTCTTTAGAGTTTAAACGTTCGAAGTACTCTTGTAATGTTAAGTACGCATCTTCACGGCGACCGCCAAGAGCTACTAATTTTGCGACAGATAAAAGTACTGCGTATTGTGCGCCATGGTATGGGCTCCAGTCGGATAGCTCAGGTACGAAACCGTGAGTCATGATGCTAGCTGTTGTAGTTTCACCATTTAGAACAGGTAATTTGGCAACCATGCCTTGCGTCGGTGTTTTTTGGAATTTACCGCCAAATGGCATGAGCACTGTGTTGGCACCAACTGTGCTGTCAAAACGTTCTGCTAAGCCCTGTTGGGACGCAGCGTTTAAATCAGATACAGCAGCAAGCCATTTTTCTTTGAAGTTATCTGCGCTAGCAGAACCGCGTAAGAAGTAAGAACGATCCGCTGGAGCTTTTACGATAGCTTCTTGTTGTTGGCTAGCACCGTTTGTATTTAAGAAATCTCGACTAATGTCGACGATTGTTTCGCCGTTCCAGTTCATGATGAGGCGATTTGTATCGGTTACATCGGCTACAACTGTACATTCTAAGTTTTCTTCGTCGCAGTAGGCTTTGAATGCATCTACATCAGAAGCGGCGATAACACAAGCCATGCGCTCTTGAGATTCAGAGATGGCTAGTTCCGTACCATCAAGGCCAGCATATTTTTTAGGAACTAAGTCAAGGTTGATTGTTACGCCATCTGTTAATTCACCGATAGCAACGGATACGCCACCTGCGCCAAAGTCATTACAACGTTTAATAAGGGTAGTTACTTCACCGCGACGGAAGAGACGTTGAATTTTACGTTCTGTAAGGGCATTGCCTTTTTGAACCTCTGCACCACATGTGGAAAGGGATTCTACTGTGTGTTCTTTAGAGGAACCAGTAGCACCGCCACAGCCATCGCGACCAGTTTTACCGCCCAGCAATACCACAACATCACCGGCAACAGGCGTTTCACGGCGTACTTGATTGCGTGGAGCAGCGCCGATAACGGCGCCAATTTCCATGCGTTTTGCTACGTAGCCAGGATGGTAATATTCTTTTACCTCACCTGTAGCAAGACCGATTTGGTTGCCGTAAGAGGAATAGCCACGAGCTGCTTCCTGAGTGATTTTCTTTTGTGGCAATTTACCTTCTAATGTATCTTCGAGGCTAGTATGTGGATCGCCAGAGCCAGTGACGCGCATAGCTTGGTATACATAGGCGCGACCGCTTAATGGATCGCGGATACAGCCACCTAAACAAGTTGCAGCGCCGCCGAATGGTTCGATTTCGGTAGGGTGGTTATGAGTTTCGTTTTTGAATAATAACAACCATTCTTCCGTTTTGCCGTCTACATCGACAGGAACGATGATAGTACATGCATTGATTTCATCGGATTCATCAAGATTTGTTAAACCACCAGCATGGCGTAATTCTTTTACTGCTAATGTAGCCATGTCCATGAGGGAACGAGCTTTTTTCTTAGTTGTATAGAGCTCAGCACGGCCTTCCATGTATTCTTCAAGAGCTTCTTCAATAGGGCTTGTGAAGCGACTAGCTTCGATGGAGATATCTGTTAACTCCGTCATAAATGTAGTGTGACGGCAGTGGTCCGACCAATATGTATCGAAGAGGCGAATTTCTGTAATCGTAGGATCGCGGTGTTCTACCTCTGCATATTGTTGTCGAATCATTTGAAGGTCCGCCAATGTCATAGCGAGGCCATAATATTTGATGAGTTCTTCTAGCTCAGCATCGCTCATTGTCGTAAAGCCATTGATAATTGCTACTGGTTTTGGTTCCTCTAAATCGAGTGCCAAAGTGTTAGGCACTTCCAAGCTTGCTTCACGGGAATCCACAGGGTTAATGTAGTACGCTTTGATGGCATTTTCTTGTTCTTTTGTAAAAGTGCCTTCGATGGCGAATACGCGAGCACATCTCACGATGTGACCAGAGGTGAGAGTGAGCATAGAAATACATTGTTCTGCGCTGTCGGCACGTTGATCATATTGACCTGGCACATATTCAACAGCAAATACAAAACCTTGTACTGTTGGGATTTCTTCTAATACTGTGTCCACAGGAGGTTCGGAGAAAATTAGATTTTTTGCAGCTTCTAAATCTTTTGCATCTAAATTTTCAATATCATATCGTTCATAAATGGTAACACCTGTAACAGGCATGGATAATTCCTGTTGCAAGGTGTTTAACATGCGTTGTGCTTCTTGGTTGAAAGATTCTCGTTTTGTTACGAATAATCGTTGTATAGCCATTGTAGCCTCCTGTAATGTATATAATTCCCTATGGGATATTGACAAATTAAGTATAGTCGGTCTAGACTTATAAGTAAAGATAATCTTACTAATGAAAAGATTAGAAATACTAATAAATATGAAAAATTCATGAAGGTCATAAGACCTAATGTTCATGAAAATTTCTACATATTCATTATATATTGAGAGTTCATAGTTATAATATAGTAAATGATATGTATAGTTAAAAGTAAGACGTTACTATTAGTATATAACAGAGGTGACTAAAATGGCAGTATCTGCAGATTTATATAGAACCTTTTTAGGGGTAGGCTTATATTTATCCTTTTCTCGTGCCGCAAAAGAATTAGGCGTGTCCCAATCCGCCATCAGCCAAAGTATCAAACAATTAGAAGGGGAACTCAATATGCCTCTTTTCGTGCGCACTACTAAATCTGTAGGATTCACGCCAGAAGGTAAAGAATTGTTCGATACAGTAGCTAAAGCATTTTCTATTCTTGATAATGGTGTTACCCAATTACAAGAACGTGTTAGTCAAGCGTATGAAAGCTTGAATTTAGCTGCTACAGATACATTATGTCGCCATTTCTTATTGCCTTATTTCCATAAATGGCAATTGCAAGAAAGTGAAATCGGACTACATATCATCAACCGTCCATCACCTGATTGTGTAGAGTTAGTACTTAACAAAGAAGCGCAATTAGCAGTGGTTAACGATTATGAAGGTTTGCGAGATAATCCTCAATTAGAAGTGACTACGCTTGCTACGATTCAAGATGTCTTCGTTGGAGGACCTGACTATAAAGGGGCAGGGTTCTTCGATCAAGGTCGTTTACTTAACGAGCCTATTTTGCTCTTGCATAAAGGTTCTGCGAGCCGTACCTTCTTCGATGAAGTTACTCATGGCGCATGTCGTAAACCTCGTTTTGAACTTGGTAGTGTCGATGTATTGCTAGACCTTGTGGAAATTAATATGGGTATTTCCATGTTGCCTAACCATGTGGTACAACAAAAGATGCAAGAAGGGACTATTGTTCGTATCGACACAGATATTCCTGTGCCGACTCGCGATATTGTGCTTGTACGCTCTCGATTGGTACCTCAATCTGAAGGGGCTGCTAGATTTACATCCTTGCTCGTTAATCGTGAAAGTAACCGCGATAAAATTTTATAAAAAGATAACACACTTTATGAATTTTCATAAAGTGTGTCTTTTTATATTTTAGGCTAGGTCTTTCTATGCTATATTATATTGTTATAAACCTGTTAAATCCTACGGTTTAGAAGAGATAGTTTTTTGAGTCTTGTATGTAATAATTTTTTATAAGCCATCTCATGCGATTTTTACTAGTCGTATTATAAGACTTTTACTACATATAGGTTGACCCTGAGGGGTTATTTACGTTAAAATTTAAAGATAGTTATGCGGAGGTATAAGCACATGGAATTATTAAAAAAGCGCATTCGTGAAGAGGGTATTGTCCTCAATAATCGCGTGCTAAAAGTAGATGGCTTCTTGAACCATCAAATCGATCCACAATTGTTTAAAGCAATCGGTAAAGAAATCGCGGATCGTTACCGTGATGCAGGTGTACAACGTATTGTTACCATTGAAGCATCTGGTATTGCGTTGGCATTGATGGCTGCTCTTGAGCTCGACGTGCCATTGGTATTTGCGCGTAAGAAGAAATCTATCCTTATGGTAGATGACGTATATCATAGTGTTGTGTACTCTTATACAAAAGAAGAAAACTACGATATTACTATTTCCAAAAAATTCTTGCCAGCTGGCGAAAAAGTATTGATCATCGATGACTTCTTGGCATCTGGTGAAGCAGCGATGGGCCTTGCTAAATTAGTTCAAGATGCTGGTGATACAGTAGTAGGTATGGCCATTGCTATTGAAAAATCCTTCCAACCTGGTCGTGAACGTCTTGAAAATGCAGGTTACCGTGTAGAGTCTTTAGTTCGCATTAAAGAATTTAAAGACAATGGCTGTGTATTTATCGAAGACTAATAGTCTGATTATTTGTAGAGGGAATTATGAATCAAAAAGCAGAAAAATTCGACTTACTTGTTGCTGATCTGAATAAAGGTGGCAACTCTTGGTTTACAAAGGAAGAAATGACAGACGACCTTCATACTGTTGTGTACCACGGCCGTTTGGATGTTCATAATCATAGTTTGCCTGTATTCATCGTTGTGGATGATTCTGCATTCTCCTATGCACGTATAGCTATCACAACAACATCTATTGATGAGAAAGTAATTCCTGATGTATTAAAAGAACTCAACACATTAAACCAAGATTACAAAGTGTCCAAATATTATGTAAGCACTGAAGATAACAATATCTACATGGACGTATCTGTTCCTGCTTTGACAGAACAATTCGATCCTACTGTAGTAGTAAATCTTTTGCTTGAAGTAGTCCAACCACATTTAGATGCTGTACATAAAGGCATTCTAAAAGTAGCTGGTTTAGCTTAATAGAGGTTGTTATGAATCCTAAATCATTATTATTTGATAAGTTTTTGAAAGAAGAAGAAATCACATCCTTTGAACGTAAGGATTTTGACGATGAGGACGGCACTGTCGTATATCGTTCTTACATCAAATCTCCATTATGGGATATGCCTTTATTTGTTATTCTTGATAATAGTATTTATAGCGTTATTCGTTTAGTATTGGGACCTGAAAAGGTTACTGCACAAAACATGGCTGCCTTAAATGCGTTAATCAACCGTGACAATGCGACTTACAAAAACTATAAACTTTATATTGATGAACAAGACTCCAGTCTATATTTAGATTGCGTATACATGTGTGGTGACGATGCGTTCGAGCCTGCATTGATGTATGCGTTGATGTCTTCTATCGTAGATTACATCCCTGAATCTGTAGGTGAGTTGAAAGCTGCCTTTGAAAGCGGTACTCACTAATTAATAGCGATTACAAATTAAGTGATCTAATGTTCGGAAATATATATAAGAGGATAACCTGTTTTAAAACGGGTTATCCTCTTTTTTGTATTCTTAAAAAATTATATTAATACTAATTAATATAATAAATCTAAGTTAGTTTTAGTAAATTTGATTTGTTTCTTTATTTAACAAAAGTATTTTGATATATATCTATATAACAAAATAAGAATTCTTTGTAAAGTTCGGAATATAACGAATAATAAAAATATTTAATGTGAAATTATTCGAAAATCATATTGCTTTTGAAAAGGTTAGGTGTTACAATTTGTGTACAAGAAGGAGGTAGCACCGTGAACTATGCAAATCAACAAACTCAACGCAAGTCTACGGAGGCTATTTGTGCGCATTTTTCCCAGTCTATTTAGGCTGGGCTTTTTTATTAGGAGGATCTATGAAGGTCGGTATTATTATGGGCAGCAAGTCTGACCTAGACACAATGAAAAAGGCATCTGCTGTACTTGATGAATTTAACATTCCTTATGAAATGGTTATCGCTTCTGCACATCGTACGCCAGAGGCTGTAAAGGATTTTGTTACACGACTTGAAGATGAAGGGGCTATTGCTTTTATCGCTGGTGCTGGTGCAGCGGCCCACTTACCAGGTGTAGTGGCGAGTTTCACCACATTACCTGTAATCGGTATTCCTCTTAATGCAACGGCATTGAAGGGCATTGATTCCTTGCTTGCTATCGTTCAAATGCCATCTGGCATGCCTGTAGCAACTATGGCTGTAGACGGTGCTAAAAACGGAGCACTCTTTGCTGTCCAAATTGGAGCAGCTTTCAACAAAGAATTGAAAGAACAATATGTACAATATCGTAAAGATATGGCTGAAAAAGTCTTAGCAGATAATGCAGAGCTACAAGGTGCCATTAAACTATAATCGTTTGAAACGTTTACATCATCATTTATATGCCTCGAATAGAAAAGAGTAAAAGGAGAAATATCATGGCTAACATCGACTTGGAAAAATTAACATTATTATACGAAGGTAAAGCAAAACAAGTATATCAAACAGATAACAAAGATGAGTACATCGTTCATTACAAAGATGATGCTACTGCATTCAACGGCGAAAAACATGATACTATCCTTGGTAAAGGCGTATTGAACAATAAAATTTCTTCTTTCTTCTTTGAATTGTTGAAAAAAGAAGGTGTACAAACTCACTTTGTTCGTCGCGAAGATGATCGCAATCAAACAGTACTTACATTGGATATCATTCCTCTAGAAGTTATCGTTCGTAACATTGCGGCAGGCTCTATGGCTAAACGCTTTGGCATTGAAGAAGGTACACCTCTTAAACATCCAATCCTTGAATTCTGCTACAAAAATGATGAATTAGGCGATCCATTTGCCAATGAATCCCAAATCACAGCACTTGGCTGGGCGACTCAAGAACAATTAGATGTAATCTCTACTATTACATTAAAAGTAAATGATATTTTGAAAAAATTCTTGGCTACAAAAAATGTAACCCTTGTAGACTTTAAATTAGAATTTGGTACACACAATGGTGAAGTACTATTAGGCGATGAAATCTCTCCTGATACATGCCGTTTCTGGGATGCTACAACAGGTGAAAAACTCGACAAAGACCGTTTCCGTCGAGACCTTGGCAATATCGAAGAAGCGTACAAAGAAATGTTATTCCGTCTTACTGGCGAACGCGCCTAAGGGGGCACAATGAACTACGATCCTGTTTTTGATAAATGGCATGAAGAGTGTGGTGTATTCGGTGTCTATGATAGAACCGTTGATGTAGCACGCTATGTATATTGGGGCCTTTTTGCGCTCCAACACCGTGGCCAAGAAAGTGCGGGTATTGCCGTTACAGATGGTCATGATGTAGAACTAAAAAAAGGCATGGGCTTGTTGACTGAAGCTATCAAAGAATTACCATCTTTGTCTAGCCATATGGGTACAGGCCATGTGCGGTACTCTACAACAGGGTCCAATAATCCACGTAATATTCAACCGTTAGTTATTCATTATCAAGGTGGCCAAATTGCAGTGGCTCATAACGGTAATTTAACGAATGCTTTAGCCATTCGTAAACGCCTTGAAGCAGATGGTTCTATTTTCCAAACGACTATGGATTCGGAGGTTATCGTAAACCTCATTGCTCGTTCTAAAGCCAAAACTCAGGCGGAACGCATTGCTGATGCAGCCCGTCAAATTGAAGGGGCCTTTTCTCTCGTTATTACTACGAACGACTCCTTGGTAGGGGTGCGCGACCCTCAAGGTTTTAGACCTCTGTGTTTAGGTAAAACTGAAAATGGCTATGTTCTCTCTAGTGAAAGCTGTGCTTTTGACGCCATTAAGGCTGAGTTTATTCGCCACATAGATCCAGGCGAAATGGTTATCATCGATGACTCTGGTGTGCGCAGTACCATCTATGCAGAACCAGAAAAAATCGACAAAAAGCTTTGTGTCTTTGAATATATCTATTTTGCTCGTGGTGATAGTCATATTGACGGTCAATCGGTATATCAATCTCGTCTTAATATGGGGCGTGAATTATATATCGAAACAAAATATGATGCAGATATTGTCATGTCTATTCCAGACTCTGGCACTACAGCTGCATTAGGCTATGCTCGTGCATCGGGCATACCATTTGCAGAAGGTCTTGTTAAAAATCGTTATAGTGGTCGTACCTTTATCAAGCCAAATCAAGAGGAACGGGAATTGGCTGTTCGCATGAAGCTTAATGCATTGCCTCATATTGTAGGTGGTAAACGGATTGTCCTCATCGATGATTCTATCGTACGCGGTACTACGAGTGGTATTATCGTTAAAATGCTAAAAGAAGCAGGCGCCAAAGAGGTTTACATGTGTGTAAGTTCTCCAACGATTGAGTATTCTTGTCACTATGGTATTGATACATCCGTACGAAAAGAACTCATTGCAGCTACACATACAATAGATGAAATAAAAGATTACATCCACGCTGATAAATTGCATTACTTGTCTCGCGAAGGTTTATGCCGCGCTATATCTGATGTAGAACCAAATGATTTATGTTTTGCTTGCTTCAACGGGGATTATAGCGTAGCGGTTCCTGCGGACCAAGAGGAAGGGGTCAAATATGTGCTCGAATAAAACTAGTTTAACCTATCGCGATGCAGGTGTTGACATTGATGCAGGCAATCGTGCCGTCGAATTGATGAAAGAATCTGTAAAACGCACTTATACTCCCGGTGTTGTAGGTGATTTAGGTGGTTTTGGCGGCCTCTATTCCTTAGCTGGTCACTCTATGTCTGACCCTATGCTCGTATCTGGTACGGATGGGGTAGGCACCAAATTGCGCCTCGCTATCATGATGAATAAACATGATACAATCGGTCAAGACTGCGTAGCTATGAGCGTTAACGATATTCTCGTACAAGGTGCTACACCTCTATTCTTCCTCGACTACATTGCAGTAGGTAAGCTGAATCCAGTGAAAGTAGCCGATATCGTGCGCGGTGTAGCTGAGGCTTGTGAAGAATCTGGCTGCGCTTTACTAGGCGGCGAAACTGCTGAAATGGCAGGCTTTTACGATAATGATGACTACGATGTAGCTGGTTTTGCCGTTGGTATCGTAGATCGTCCTAAATTGATTACTGGTGAAAGTATTAAAGCGGGCGATGTCATTTTAGGCTTGCCATCTTCTGGCGTTCATTCCAATGGTTTTTCCTTGGTTCGTAAAATCGTATTCGACCATAAACAATTGTCTATCGATACAGACATCCCAGAGTTTGGTAAAACTTTAGGCGAAGAATTATTGACGCCTACACGTTTATATCCAAAAGCGATCTTACCACTAATTGAACAAGAGCTTATAAAAGGCATGGTTCATATTACAGGCGGTGGGTTCTATGAAAACATTCCGCGCGTATTGCCAAAGGGTGTGACTGCAGAGGTAGATGTTACTACATGGCCAAGACTTCCTGTATTTACGAAACTACAAGAATGGGGCAATGTAGCATGGCCTGAAATGTATCGTACTTTCAACATGGGCATTGGTATGATCCTCATTGTTGACCAAAACGATGTAGAAAAGGTTAAAGAAAATCTTGGTAACCGTGGTGAAGCGGTTTATGAAATTGGCCATATCGTAAGTGGCGATGGTCCTGTTGTCCTCAAAGGGGCTGAATTTGATGCGTAATTCTAAAAAGCGATTAGCCCTCTTTGCTAGTGGTCGTGGTTCCAATGGGGAAGCACTATATAAGGCCATGCAAGACGGCTATATTAATGGTGAATTTGTTGTCATCATTACAGATCACGGCGATGCCGGTATTGTAGAACGCTCTAAATCTTGGAATATTCCACTTATTGTTATCGACCGTAGCGACTATGATTCTAAAGCTAGCTTTGAACAAGCTCAGTTAGATGCCTTAGAGCCTTATAAGGTAGATGGAATCGTATTGGCGGGCTATATGCGTATCGTTGGGGCTAAGCTCATTGAACGTTATGAGCATAAGATTTTAAATATTCATCCTGCTCTGTTACCATCATTTCCAGGCCTTCATGGTCATCAACAAGCCATTGACGGAGGCGTAAAAATTACGGGCTGTACAGTGCACTTTGTTGATGCGGGAATGGATACCGGGCCTATTATTATGCAGAATACGGTGCCTGTACTACCTGATGATACAGAGGATACTTTGAGTGATAGATTATTACCTATCGAGCATAAAACGTATAAAGAGGCGTTGCGACTATTTTGTGAGGATAAGCTCACTATAAAAGGTCGCGTTGTATATATTGAAGATTGATGTGTAAACAAAGGAAGACGTTACATGATTAAAAATGCACTTCTTAGTGTTTCAGATAAAACAGGTATTGTAGACTTTGCAAAAGGTTTAGTTGATTTAGGTGTAACCATTTATTCCACAGGAGGAACCCTTAAAGCCATAACTGATGCGGGAGTTGCCGCAAAAGCGGTTGAATCTTTGACTGGTTTTCCTGAAATGATGGACGGCCGTGTAAAGACATTGCATCCAAAGGTTCATGGCGGTATTTTGGCAATCCGTGATAATGCAGAGCATCAACAAGCTATGGCGGATCATGGTATTGAACCAATTGATTTAGTAGTTGTCAATCTCTATCCATTCCGTGAAACCATTGCTAAACCAAATGTATCCTTAGAGGAAGCCATTGAAAATATCGATATCGGTGGGCCTACCATGGTGCGTTCTGCTGCGAAGAACCATGCGTATGTAGGCATTGTAGTAAACCCAAACCATTACGATGAAATCTTAGCAATGCTTAAAGAACGTGGCGAATTGACTAAAGACTATCGCTTTGGTCTAGCGAAAGAAGCCTTTGCTCATACAGCTGCGTATGACGTAGCTATTGCTAATTACATGAGCGGCGTCTTAAACGAAGGTCCTACACCTCCAGAATATTTAAGTGCTTATGAAAAGGTAACAGACCTTCGCTATGGGGAAAATCCGCATCAAAAAGCGGCATTCTACAAAGAAATCGGTACAGCTCATGGCATGGGGGCCTTGAAACAACTTCATGGTAAAGAGCTTTCTTATAACAATATCGTAGATATGGAAGCAGCTTGGAATATGGTGTGGGAGTTTACAGATCCTGCAGCATGTATTATTAAGCATACCAACCCTTGCGGTGCAGCCACAGCGGCTACATTGCATGATGCCTATGTCAATACTTACGAAGCAGACTCCGTATCTGCTTTTGGCGGCATCGTTGCGTTAAACCGCGAAGTGGATGCTGCTACTGCAGGAGAAATGAGCAAAATTTTCTTAGAAGTCATTATGGCACCTGCTTTCACAAAAGAAGCATTAGACATCCTAGAAGCAAAGAAAAATATTCGCCTCATCGAGTTGTCTAAACCTGAGTCTGGCCAAGTGACGGTGAAAAAGGTTTCTGGTGGTCTATTGGTGCAAACGGAGGATGATATCCTAGAAGACCGTGCCCACTATAAAGTGGTTACAAAGGTACAACCAACAGAGGAACAATGGAAAGCCCTTGAATTTGCGTGGAAGCTTGTAAAACACGTAAAATCCAATGCAATCTTGATTTCTAACGAAAAGCGCACACTCGGTGTGGGGGCTGGTCAAATGAACCGTGTTGGTTCTGCAAAAATCGCTCTTGAACAAGCTGGTGAAGCCGCAAAAGGGGCCGTATTAGCTTCTGATGCATTCTTCCCATTCGGTGATACTGTAGAAACGGCGGCAAAACATGGTATTGCAGCCATTATCCAACCAGGTGGATCCATTCGCGACGAAGAATCCATTAAGGCTGCTGACGAAGCAGGCATTGCCATGGTGTTTACAAGTATTCGTCATTTCAAACATTAATTCATTTAGCATAATTGAGGTTTACAGTTGAGCACTAGTTCGTATTTAATCATTGATGCGTAATAATGATTGTAGAGGATATAAGTGCTTACATAAAATGATGTATTGATGGCGTTTAGGCGTCGATGGAGGACTTATGAAAGTATGTGTAATCGGTAACGGCGGCCGCGAACATGCATTGGCATGGCGCTTGTCCATCAGCCCTAGCGTAACAAAGGTATACGCCATTCCTGGTAGCGCGGCTATGTCAGATTGTGCTGAGCTAGTTGGCATTGACTGGCAACAAAGCGATCATTTGATTAGCTTTTTGAAGGACAACCAAGTCGATTTAGTCGTTGTCGGTCCAGAAGCACCTCTTGTAGCAGGATTAGCAGATGTACTGAACAAGGCAGGAATTCCTGTCTTTGGACCATCCAAAGCCGCTGCTCAACTAGAAGGCTCAAAGGTGTTTGCCAAGGATCTTATGAAAAAATACAATATACCGACCGCTGCGTATGGTGTATTTCGCAAGGTCGATGAAGCAAAAGAATTTATCGCTCAAACGGGTGCTCCTATCGTGGTGAAAGCTGACGGCTTGGCAGCCGGTAAGGGCGTTGTAGTAGCAATGACCGTGGAAGAAGCGAATGCAGCTGTAGAAGATATGCTTAGCGGTAATCGTTTTGGCGATGCAGGTAGCACCGTTGTTATCGAAGAATTCATGGAAGGTGAAGAAGCGAGCTTACTTGCCTTTGTAGATGGCAAGACTGTGGTACCTATGATTGCATCTCAAGATCATAAACGCATCTTTGACGGCGATAAAGGCCCTAATACAGGCGGTATGGGTACCTATGCACCGGCGCCAGTGCTTACAGATGCATTGCGTGATGAAGCAATGAAAACAATTTTAGAACCTATGGTGGCAGCCATGCAAAAAGAGGGCATGCCTTATGTAGGTTGCCTCTATGCAGGCCTTATGATTACGCCTCAAGGTCCTAAGGTTGTAGAATTTAATGCACGCTTTGGCGATCCAGAAACACAAGTTGTATTGCCATTACTTGATAGTGATTTAGGTCAAATCATGATGGCTTCTGCCACAGGCAATTTGACACCTGATATGGTGAAATGGAAAGACTCCTCTGCAGCTTGTGTCATTCTTGCTTCTAAAGGATATCCTGAAACATCTTCCAAGGGTGATGTGATTCATGGTGATATTAAACAACATGATACAACCATCGTATTCCACTCAGGCACTAAACTAGTGGGTGAAGAGTATGTGACCAATGGCGGTCGCGTGCTTGGCGTTGTAGGCCTTGGTAAAGACCTTAGAACCGCACTTGATAGAGCTTATGGACGTATAGAACACATCGATTTTGAGGGCATGCAATATCGTACAGATATTGGGGCGAAAGCTTTCAAATAAACTAAAGATCTTTTAAATCATGTAAACATGTATTTAAATAGTACAATAGCATTTCAAAATATAAAAACCTCTACATTTATGCATAGCGCATGTGGTGTAGAGGTTTTTATTTTCTACCTTTTAATGGTTACCTATGATATAATAAATTAGATATAAAGAGGGCCCATCGACGTGTGATGGCGTTAGGCTCATCTCAAAATTTGGAAGCTTATGGATGACGCCTGACGTGTAGAAGAAACCTTCTACACGTTAGGTGTTTTTACTATAGTCTATTTTTCGTATAGCGACGTACAACTATGAAATATAACAAAGAACCGTTAGAACTGAATAGTCCTGTGGCCTTTTGGCTGAACTTCCCCAATGAAGAACGCGTGTTTTGGGTGGATCGTCAGAGTGACCGAATCGTTGTAGGCGCTAAACGTCTAGCGACGGTCAAAGATGATGAGGACCGTCATAATTACGCTTACGTATTTTATGGGGATACTTTTTTTGAGACCTCCAAGGATCCTAAATGGGCTGGTATGGGCCATGAAATGATTGCTTTCACCCATTATTACATCGTAGAAAATGGGGAATCTTTCTACCTTTATGCTGGTGAAAGCGTGCCTATCGAGGATTTTGAGGTGCCTCGCGTACGCCATAACTTCAAGGAAACTAGTGATGATAAGGCGGCTTGGGATAGCTTGATGAATGCTATTGCTGAGGGGATTAGCAGTGGTGAAATGACTAAGGTCGTTTCCTCTCGTGAAGTCCAGTTTACCAGCGATACCCCGTATAATGTGGCTAGTATTTTAGCCAATTTAGTAGATAACAATCCTAATTGTTTTATCTTTGGTTACGAAAAGGATGGACGTACCTTCGTGGGTGCCTCTCCAGAAATTCTAGTACGTCATCGTGGCAGTGAAATCCTCAGTTATGCCTTAGCAGGCACGGCGCCTAAACATGGGCCTAACGCGTGGACTAAGGAGCAACTGTTAACAGATAAGAAAAATCTTTTTGAACATAACATCGTCCGCAATCGCATTGTAAATACTATGAAAGCGATTACTCCAGATGTGACCATAGGTGAAACGGGTATTATGGAGCTCGCTCATCTCTATCATTTGCGGACCATCATTACCGCAAAGGATAGCACAAAGTCCCTCGTAGAGTGGGCAAAATTGTTACATCCTACACCTGCTCTCGGTGGGGAACCGCGAGAAAAGGCATTGGCACTGTTGCAACAGTACGAAGCCCATGAGCGCGGCATGTATGCGGCTCCATTTGGCTTTATGAAAGATATGGGGGACGGCATCGTTGTCGTAGCCATTCGATCAGCCCTCATCATGGATAATGTACTCTATGCCTATGCAGGGTGTGGCGTTGTGGCCGACTCTGATGCGGATGAAGAATACGCAGAAACTAATAATAAAATGCGCACCATTTTGGAGGCGCTCTAATACATTTCCAAACCCTTAGGGGTTGTTGAAAGGGAATATAATGAACGAATATATTGCTGCCTTGGTAGACGAGTTCTACCAACTCGGCATCCGTCATGCCGTGTTTAGCCCTGGCTCTCGTTCTACGACGATGGCCATGCTTTTCACGGAGCATGAAGGATTTGAAACATATATGAATATAGATGAGCGCTCTGCTAGCTTTATGGCTCTTGGTATTGCAAAGGCTCATAAGGAACCAACCGTACTCGTTTGTACCTCTGGTTCAGCAGTGGCTCATTATTTGCCCGCTATTTTAGAGGCTCAATATAGCGGTGTGCCTCTCATTGTACTATCTGCTGATAGACCGCATACACTGTTACACGTAGGGGCTCCGCAAACAGTGGACCAACAGAAAATCTTTGGTACTGCTGTAAATTATTATGAAGAATTAGCAGTGCCTCAAGAGGCTCATTACTATACATATCCACGCCAAGTAGCGCGTAAGGCGTATATGAAAGCGATGGATACTAAAAAAGGACCAGTACATATCAATGTGCCTCTCTTTGAGCCATTGGTACCTGAACTGGACAGTAAACACTTTGAAGCGGGACGTAGTCCCTTTAACGTGGTTAAGCTCAATTATAGTCGTGGCTGCAATGGTGATACTGCAAGTAGTACAAGTCTTGTAAGCGACACTCGAAATAGGAATAATGATAGCTTCCTTGCGCAGTATAAGAATATTCTTATACTAGCTGGACCACAGGTAGATATTGCAGAAGTTAACAGTATTCTTTCTTTTGCTGCTGCACTACAAGCACCTATCTTGGCAGATCCATTATCTAATGTAAGACGAGGTTATAACGCAGCTGGTAATCGTAGTGATAAGGACTGCATCGATACTAGTAAAGTTGTTATTTCTACATATGATGCATTTTTAGCTGATAAAGAGTTATGGCCTGTGTTAAAACCAGATTGTATCATTCAGTTCGGCCGAATCGTAGTGTCTAAACGAGTGCAACAAATGGTGGCGAGTTGGGATAATGTAGAATACATTGAGGTTAACCCTACGATGGATTCCTTGAATCCAACGGGTAAGACCACAGTACATATGCAAACAAGTATTGATGAATTTGTAAATCTGTACAGCACAGTAAACGACTCAAATGCATATCTAAAAAAATGGCAAAGTTTAGAAGAAGCTGGAAAAGCTCAACTAGGTACAGCATTAGAGGAACCGAGTTGTTTTGAAGGTCGTACGATACGCGAGTTACAGCAGCATATGCCCGATAATGCACAAGTACTTGTTGCTAATAGTATGAGTATTCGAGACTTTGATTACTTCTGGTTTAGTGGTGAATCTGCGGCCGTACTGTATGGCAACCGCGGTGTAAACGGTATTGATGGTACTATTTCTACCGCTTTAGGTCTTGCTACAAATGGTCTGCCTACCTATCTTGTAACTGGTGACTTGTCGTTGTTCCATGATTTAAATGGGTTGGCAGTAGCCAAAACGCATAAGCTCAATTTGACGATTATTTTGCATAATAACGATGGAGGTGGTATTTTTGAATACTTGCCGCAAAAGGGAACGAAGCATTTTGATTACTTGTTCTCTACATCGCAAGGCTTAGATTATAGTGGGGCTGCCAAACTTTATGGCTGTGGTTACACTAAAATCTCGAGTCCTAATGAATTGAGTTCGGTACTAGCTAAAGTTAGCTTAGAAGCAGGTGTTCATATTATTGAAATCCCTACAAATCGGGAATATAGCCGACAGCTACATAAAAAATATACAAAAGTTTCAGTTGATATGGAGGCATTACTATGAGTCAGTATTTTTGCAGTATTGTAGATAATGCTTTGTGTAATCCAGCTCAACGCATGTACTTTGATTTGGGTGAATACCGCTACGGTTTGACTGTAGTTGGCGATGGGGAACCTATCGTGTGTCTCCACGGTTTCTCTGAATCGAGCTATACTTGGGATGCTATTAATCTTCCCGGCTATCGAGTGGTCCGTATCGATTTGATTGGTCATGGTGATTCAGATATTCCTGACGAAGAACAGGCTTACACTATTCCTCAAATGATAGAGGACTTGCACACGGTTATTTATCATATGGTGGGGGATAGTTACTACCTCATGGGCTATTCCATGGGGGCTCGTATTGCTCTTTCCTATGCTTTGGAATATGAAAGTGAAATCAAAGGTCTCATTCTTGAAAGTGGCTCTGTGGGGATCGCTTCTGATGATGAAAGGGCAGAACGTCGTAAGGCCGATGAAGACTTAGCAGTTCGCATTGAAAATCATGATGGTGCGTGGTTTGCCTCGCGTTGGGCGGAGGTTCCTATTTTTGAAAGTCAAAAACAACTTTCAGAGGGCGTAGAGGAATTAATCTATCTACGTCGTTCCAATAATAGTACGTACGCCTTAGCCTGTACATTGCGTGGCTCGGGACAGGGTGTCATGCCTTATGTAGGAGATAAATTAGAAAAATTCTCTGTTGAAGGCTTATATGTGAGTGGCGCATTAGATACAAAATATACTACAATAGGAAGAGATGTATTTGGCAAGTTGCCAAACTTTAAGCATGTCATCGTCGAAGGGGCGGGGCATAATGTGCATATAGAAAAACCGCAAATATTTGAACAAGCGGTGTTAGATTTTTTACAGAAGAAAGGTTAAGTCCATGAGCAAATTTGATTGGAAAGTATTGGATCGTAATTATGAAGATGTAATTTACGAAACATATAATGGCATTGCAAAAATTACTATTAACCGTCCAGAGGTGCGCAACGCGTTCCGTCCTAAAACAGTTATGGAGTTAATCGATGCTTTCACAGTAGCTCGTGAAGATAACGAAGTAGGCGTAATTGTATTGACTGGTGCAAACCACGGTCAAGGTGAAGATAAAGAAGCATTCTGCTCTGGTGGGGACCAAAGCGTACGCGGCCATGGTGGCTATGTAGGCGAAGATAATGTACCTCGTTTGAACGTTCTTGATTTACAACGTTTGATCCGTGTTATTCCTAAACCTGTTATCGCTATGGTTAATGGTTATGCTATCGGTGGTGGTCATGTATTGCACATAGTATGTGACCTTACTATCGCTTCTGAAAATGCTAAATTCGGTCAAACTGGTCCTCGCGTAGGTTCTTTCGATGCTGGTTACGGTGCAGGTTACTTGGCTCGCATGATCGGTCACAAACGCGCTCGTGAAGTATGGTTCTTGTGCCGTCAATACACTGCTGCTCAAGCGTATGAAATGGGCATGGTTAATACGGTTGTACCATTCGACAAATTGGAAGAAGAAACAGTTCAATGGTGTAACGAAATCCTTGAATTGTCCCCAATGGCATTGCGCATGTTGAAAGGTGCCTTCAACGCCGACACTGATGGTCTTGCAGGCTTACAACAATTCGCAGGCGACGCTACATTGATGTACTACACAATCGATGAAGCAAAAGAAGGTCGTGATGCGTTCAAAGAAAAACGTAAACCGAACTTCAAACAATTCCCTAAATTCCCTTAATAGGGAGAGTTACTAGTCCTAGGTTGAGGACTAACTAATCTAAAATCACAAGGGCGCCTCTATAGGAGGCGCCTTTCTTGTAATATCTCTATATTTATGATATATCGATTATTTTTTGTTGTTATTTATTGGTAATTAGTAGTTAGTGATTAGTTATTAGGTTTAGATACGAGGTGAGATGATGGACTGGTTACGTTATGGTGCAGAGCACTATCCTAATCGCATATGCATAAATCAATATACCTATAACGATATATACCGTAGCGTAGTCCATGTAGCTCGTAATTTAGAGCGGTCAGATGTCTCTCGTGTAGCAATCTTATCGGATAATTCTGTGACGATGGCGATTTATGTATTGGCAGCCATGCTCGTGCATAAAGAGGTACTACTACTAAACATACATCTTAAGCCTAACGAAATAGAAAACCAACTAGCTCAGTTAGATGTTACTACCGTATTGCATAGCATTGAGCGACGAGATCAATTACCTAATTCCATTTATGCCATTGTTTTTGACTCGCTAGAAAGTATTCTATCTGATTTAGCGCCAGAGGATACTTTTGATTGGACCTTCAAAGATAGTGACATTGCGGCCATTATGAATACCAGTGCCACTACGGGGCAGTTTAAGTCTGTTCCTCTTCGGTGGGGACAGATTCGGGCCCATGTACAAGCATCACAAAAGGTGTTGGGTAAAACTGAAGAGGATAATTGGCTCGTGGTATTGCCACTATTCCATGTTAGTGGTTTATCTATCTTGATGCGCTCGCTTTATAACGGTACGGCTGTTACTATATTGCCTAAATATGATGAAGCTCAAGTTCTCAAACTCATAGAGTCTGAGAAAATCAATATGATGTCTTTAGTACCTACTATTTTGACTCAATTAGAGCCCACTATTACACATCATAAATTGCGTGTTATCTTGCTCGGTGGTGAGTTCATTCCCATGGCGCTCATCGATGCTTGTGAAAAGAAATCCTTGCCTATTTACAAGACCTATGGCATGACGGAAACCTTTAGTCAAAGCGTGACCTTCTCAGTATTGGAGCATCCACATAAACGAGATTCCGTAGGCAGACCGTTACCTGATATGCAGGTTCGCATTGATAATCCTGATACAGATGGGGTAGGTGAGATTCACTTAACAGGTCCTATGGTTATGACTGGTTACATTAACAAGAAACCTATCGATGGCGATCTTAATACAGACGATATCGGTTACGTCGATGAAGAGGGATTTGTATATATTTTGAACCGTCGCAAGGACCTTATCATTTCCGGTGGTGAAAATATTTATCCTAAGGAATTAGAGGATCTAGTCTATACATTGCCATCTGTTAAGGAATGTGCCGTTGTACCTGTGCCTGATGATAAATGGGGACAAGTGCCGGCTCTCTTTGTGGCCTTTCACGATGGTGAAAGTATGACTGCAGATGATATTCTGTCGTTTATGACCAAATCCTTGGCAAAATATAAAGTTCCTAAATACCTGAAGATACTGCCTGAATTGCCTCGTAATGGCACAGGTAAAATCGTGCGTAATGAACTGCGTTTAGAAGATTGAGGCGCCTATGAATGATATTTTAAACTTTAAAAGTATAACTACATATCGCCTACAATTGCCATTAAAGTTCAATTTTAAAACCGCTAAAGGTGAAGTAAAAGAACGAGAAACTATCGTCATTCGCATCGAAGACCAACAAGGTTATGTAGGTTATGGGGAATGCGTGGCTTTCACGGAGCCCTTTTATACAGCAGAAACTGTAGATACATGTTGGCAAAAATTAGTAGATGACTATATTTTCAATCTCCGCTTGATGCGGCCTAAAGCGCTCATGACCTATGTGCGTCAGTTACAGTTTTGGCTCAATCGAGATCATATGCCTATGACCATTGCCGCCTTAGAAAATGCATTGATTAACCTTCATTGCGAGCGATTAGGTGTAAATTCCGTTTCCTATATTATAGGGCAGACTTTACAAGATACCATTGAAAGCGGCGTTGTTATCGGGGATGTACCGATGGAACAATTGTTGGATGCCGTAGAAACTCATGTGGCGAATGGTTGTAAGCGCATCAAGTTAAAGGTGAATCCTACAGACGGCTATGAACGAGTATCCTTAATACGTAAGTATTACCCCGATTTAGTCTTGGCGGCCGATGCAAATCAAAGCTATTCTTATGATGATATCCATAAGGTCCGTCAGTTTAACGATTTGAAGCTGGCTTGTATTGAAGAGCCTTTTGCTATAACGACGCTCCAATCCTATAAGGAGTGGAAGTGGGAACGCCTTAATAACGATGATTGGCATATTGAAACGCCTATCTGTTTAGATGAGTCTATCTTAGGCTATGACGACTTATCCTATGCTATCGAGCACGGCTTAATCGATGTACTCAACATAAAGGTAGGGCGTATGGGTGGTCTCGTACCTACTAAGGCAGCTATTAATCTTTGTAGAGAATGTCATATTCCCTATTGGATTGGCAGTATGGTAGAGTCGGGCATTTCTAAAATGTTGCACGCTCAACTAGCTGCACTAGGTGATTCCTATATGGCAGGGGACCTATCTGATTCTAATAGATATTTTGAACGCGATCTCATCTATCCAGATTTAACCTTTAAGGATGGTGTTATGCACGTTCCTGATGGAGATGGCCTAGGTGTAACCGTCTTTGATGATAGATTAGAAGCGTATTGTGTGGAGAAACGAACACTATGAATTTAATAGAATCCTTACAAATTGAACAACCTCGTATGACGAGCGATACTACATGCATTGCAAAAATGAACTTAGGAGAATTCCACAAACAGCCTCAAGGCTATCTAAACGGTGGTGCAACCTTAGCCTTTGCTGAAATTATTTCAGGCATGATGAGTAACGAACTCATCGGACCGAAGAAATTTGGGGTAGGTCAATCCGTTACAGCTAACCACTTGCGCCCTGTACGATGTGAAGGGGCCTTAACAGCTAACGGTACCTTACTTGTAAAAGGCAAAACATCCCATGTGTGGCGCTTTGATATGATGGACGATGCGGAGCGACTCATCTCACAAGTAACAGTTACCTTAGCGATAGTAGATTTTGATCGTTAATGTGCGTTATTGGGAAAATGTGTTTCATATTCTAAATACAAAGGACAGCGTATACAGTTGTATATGCTGTCCTTTTGTGGTTTAGTTTAAATACATAGATGATAGCTTTCTTAACTAGTTAGCTACTAACTTATGAGTTGGTTGCTTAGTTATTTAGTTATTTAGTTACCTACTTACGAGTGATTGTATATAAGTCTTCGATATCTGGAATATCGTAAATAACCCATGTGCCGTCACCTAAATGACGCATCAAAATCTTTATATCTTTCGTCATATTCTTTTTATTGTTTTGGATGGTTGCTGTAACCGTTGCAGTTTCGCCGTTGTCATCTGTTTTGAGATTTTTAATCTCTACATCGTGCTCTTTAAAGAGGCGGCCTTCTACGAGGCGGTCTACCATAGATTTATTATCATCGTTTTGGTTTGCTGTTTGGTTATTGTCGGCAGAAGGTTCAGATTTAAAACTATCTGGATCTTCAATATATTTTCTCATTACATCTTCGATGAGGGCAGGGCCAAATGTTTTTGTAGCAGCTACGGCGGCCTTGCCAAATGGATTAGACGTATCAATATATTTATTGCCTTCACGGTCTACAATGTTTTTTACGATGGATTTTACATCTACATGACGCAAAACTTCATCTGCATTTTTCTCTTGAACAGCTTGATGAATGATTTTTAATGTATAGGCTGGGCTATGTGGTACATACCATAAGAAATACCATGCAGCAGCTAATGCACCTACAACAGCGATGATGAGGGCGATAATAACGCCTTTGGAACTACTTTTATTCACGGTGAATCCTTTCATTTACTTTGTAT
>NZ_CAKPTN010000003.1 GCF_934190855.1 uncultured Veillonella sp.
AGGCCATTCTCGCTAGTGAAATGGAACATTACTACTCAAAAGAAGAAATCCTAACGATGTATTTGAATACCGTATATTATGGTCATAACTACTACGGTATCTACGAAGCATCCCATGGATACTTTGGAACGAGTCCGAGCCGATTGACCTTGGCCCAAAGTGCACTTCTCGCAGCATTACCTAATGCGCCATCCTATTTAGATCCGTATACGAACTATAAAGGGGCAAAGGCTCGACAAAAACTCGTTCTAGAGCAAATGGTAGACCAAGGCATGATTACACAAGCCGAAGCGGACTATGCGTACCAACAAGAACTAGGACTTGTAGAAGAGTAATGTAATATAAACTTTATATATAACTAATGTATCTAATAACATATAACTAAAGTATTTAATTATATGTAATTAAACATATCTAATAATATATAACTCAACATATCTAAATAAGCTATATTGTGTAGGGGGAATACATAATATAGCTTATTTTATATCCAGATAGTTACATTCCGAAATATATTATTAAATTGAATAAAAATAATACTTGCATTTATAATTATACAGGTGTATACTATTTTTTGTCAGAAGGCGGAAGTGACCGTTGGTAGCAGATACAACCACGGTGCTTTCACAATCATCTGATATAATATTGATTATATGAGTATAAATAGATAGTAGTTTATGAGGTGTTATCATGGGTAAAGCAAATAAAGTAGTACTCGCATATTCTGGCGGTTTGGACACATCCGTTATCATTCCTTGGTTAAAAGAAAATTATGGCGCTGAAGTTATCGCCGTATGCGTAGACTTGGGTCAACCTGAGGATTATGATGCAGTTGAGAAAAAAGCAATCAAATCTGGTGCGTCTAAAGCGTATATCGTGGATGCTAAAGAAGAGTTCGTAAAAGATTATGTATGGCCAACAGTAAAAGCGGGTGCCATTTACGAAGGTAAATATTTATTAGGTACATCCTTCGCAAGACCTTTAATCGGTAAAATCCTCGTAGATATTGCTGAAAAAGAAGGTGCTGATGCTATTGCTCACGGTGCGACTGGTAAAGGTAATGACCAAGTTCGTTTCGAACTCGCTATCAAAGCATTGGCTCCAAATATGAAAATCATCGCTCCTTGGAGAGAGTGGGATTTGAAATCCAGAACAGACTGCATGGAATATGCTGCTAAACATGATATTCCAGTTGTAGCTACAAAATCCCATCCATATTCTATGGACCAAAACGTATGGCATTTGTCCCATGAAGGTGGGGATCTTGAAAATCCAGCAAATGCTCCTAAAGATGATGTGTACTTGGTAACACATACTCCTGAACAAGCTCCAGATGAAGCTGGTTATGTAACTGTATCCTTCAAAGATGGCGTACCTGTAGCTGTAGATGGTCAAGAAGGTACTCCATTACAATTGTTAGAAAAACTCAACGAAATTGGCGCACACTATGGTGTAGGCGTTGTAGATATTGTTGAAAATAGATTAGTAGGCATGAAATCCCGTGGCGTTTACGAAAACCCAGGAGGATCCATCATCATGTATGCTCACAGAGAACTTGAATACCTCTGCCTCGATAGAGCTACATACCACTACAAAGAACTCATTGCTAACAAATACGCTGAACTCGTATACGATGGCATGTGGTTTGCACCATTGATGTATGCTTTACAAGCGTTCGTTGATGAAACTCAAAAAACTGTAACTGGTGATGTAAAACTTAAATTGTACAAAGGCAATATCATTTCTGCTGGTGCTACATCTCCATACTCCTTGTACAGCGAAGATTTCGTAACATTCGAAGAAGACGATGTATATAACCAAGCTGATGCGGCTGGTTTCATCAACTTGTTCGGTTTACCTCTCAAAATTAATGCATTGATGAAAGAAAAGGCAGGTAAATAATGGCTAAATTGTGGGGCGGGCGTTTCACAAAAGGCACAGATAAAGCGGTAGAGGATTTTACATCCTCTATCGCTTTTGATGCGCGGCTGTACGCCGAAGATATTGCGGGTAGTAAAGCACACGCGACTATGCTAGCAAAACAAAATATTATCTCCGACGCAGATCGGGACGCTATTGTAGCGGGCTTAACAAAGATTAAAGGCCAAATCGATAAAGGGGAGTTTCCATTCTCCGTGGCTCTTGAAGATATTCATATGAATATTGAAAAACGCTTAACCGATGATATCGGAGAAGCCGGTGGTCGTTTGCATACAGGCCGTAGCCGTAATGACCAATGTGCAGTCGATTTACATATGTACGTTCGTAAATCTGTTGTAGAAATGGGCGAGCTTATCGTAGATATGCAAAAGGCACTCATCGAAACGGCTGAAAAATACAGCGATGTCATCATGCCTGGCTATACGCATTTACAACGGGCACAACCTGTATTGTTTGGTCATCATATGATGGCATACTTCTCCATGCTAGAACGCGATTTTGATCACTTGTTGATGGTCTTCAAACATGCGGATATCATGCCACTTGGTGCAGGTGCGTTAGCTGGCTCTACATATGGTATTGATCAAACCTATACACAAACGCTATTGGGCTTCTCCCGTATTTACGAAAATAGTATGGATGCCGTATCCGACCGTGATTATGTAGTTGAATTCTTGTCCTTTGCATCTCTTGTGATGATGCACTTAAGCCGTCTTAGTGAAGAATTGATTTTGTGGTCTACTAACGAGTTCAACTTTATTGAACTTGATGATGCTCACTGTACTGGCTCTAGCATTATGCCACAAAAGAAAAATCCTGACGTATGTGAGCTCGTGCGTGGTAAAACAGGCCGTACCTATGGCCATTTGTTGGGGCTTTTAACTACATTAAAAGGCTTGCCACTTACATATAACAAGGATATGCAAGAGGACAAAGAGGGCATCTTTGATGCTATCGATACAGTACACTTTGCATTGTCCATCAATGCAGCAATGATTCGTGGTATGAAGGTTAATGGGGCCCATATGAAAGCTGTTCTCGATGATGACTTCTCTAATGCTACGGATATGGCAGACTATCTTGCGAAAAAAGGCGTTCCATTCCGTGAAGCCCACGAAATCGTAGGTAATGCTGTTCATCATTGCATCGAAAAAGGCTGCGTATTGCTTGATTTATCTGTTGAGGATTTCAAGGCTATCTCTGATCACTTTGATGCTGATATTCTCGATGCCATTTCTATCGAAGCCTGTGTAGCAGGACGTAATAACTACTCTGGTACAGCTCCAGAGTGTGTGGAACGTCAACGGAACAATGGTAAAGCCCTTATCGCTGCAGAAGAAAAACAAATTGCTGAATGGAAAGCGATTGTTAATTCTGTACAAGAGTAATTATTTTACGTAAGTCATATAATTTAAATTAGGGCAGCCTATTGTACAAGGATAATATTTGAAATAACCGTAAAGAAGTGTTACGAGTTTCAAATTTTACATTAAATTTTAAGATCGATATACATATAAGTCTTGTTTAAGAACTCTATAGTTAGGTCAAAGCTTATGTGTATATCGATTTTTTTCGTTTAAAAGCTAGATAATACCTGTAAAAAGGCGTTTTTAATTGATAATTTACTATTAAAATGGTGTATATTTGTGTACGCATACAGTGGACTATGAGAAAATAATAGTCTTGTACTAGGACACTATAATCGTGATAGATAGGAAAAATTACATATATACACAGAATAAAATAGGATAAAAATATACCTTGTCATTGTTAAAATGAGTTCTGTTCGTTTTAGATGATAAATTACCTATAATTTATTCAATTCGTGTAATATAGCTTGTCCGCCAATAAAGTACTTTCATTTTGGTTTCATAGGTGTTATTATTTAATTCGTAATAAGAATAACAACGGTAAATTCACATTCAAGCCCATCACAGCACGAACTGGATTTACTTAGCGGTATATTATATTTAAGTGAATTATGGACGAGAAAAAATTCACCTTAGTGAAAGGGGATTGATACATGAAAACGACCGCTAAAAAAATGTCTGTATTCCAGCTAACCACAATGGTAGCAGCCAATATGCTAGGAGCTGGGATCATTATGTTACCAACTAATTTGGCTCAAGTTGGTACTATTTCAGTTTTATCTTGGCTCGTGACGGCTGTGGGTGCGCTTTTACTAGCGTATATTTTTGCTCAAGCGGGTATGTTCTCCCAAAATAAAGGGGGCATGGGCGGTTATGCAGAACACCGCTTCGGTAAAACTGGACATTTTATGGCGAGCTATGCTTACAGCATATCTCTCATCATTGCTAATATCGCCATCGCGGTTTCTGCCGTAGGTTATGGCGCAGCTTTCTTTGGTGTTGACCTTAATGCGACACAAACAAGCCAAGTAACAATTGTGCTTTTGTGGTTTGCAGCGATTTTGAACTTCCGAGGCAATCGCTTCACAGGTCGACTCAGCAACATGACTATTTGGGGCTCTATTGTTCCGGTTCTTCTAATCGGTACAATCGGCTGGTATTGGTTTGATCCGTCTATCTATTGGGCGGCATGGAACCCAAATGATCTTCCGCTTTATGATGCGGTAAAACAATCTATTTCCCTAACTTTATGGGGCTTCCTAGGGTTTGAGTCCGCAGCGGCTAATGCTGATGCTGTTGAGAATCCAAAGAAAAACGTACCTATTGCAACTGTAGCAGGTACATTAGCAGTGGCGGTGGTTTACATCTTGTCCACAAACGTTATGGCCGGTATCGTTCCTAACGTTGACTTATTAAATTCTAACGCGCCATTCGGTTTGACATTCGTATACATGTTCAATGATACAATTGCAAACATCGTTATGGCTGCTATGGTTATTTCTTGCTTTGGCGCTTTACTTTGCTGGCAATTCACATTGTCCCGCGTATTCAAAAGCGCAGCGGAACATGGTTACTTCCCTAAAGTATTCGCTCGTGTAAATAGCAAAGACGCTCCTGTTCGTGGCGTATTCATTTTACTTGCTGTTGAAACATTACTTACTTTGTTCACTGCAAGCGACTCCTTGCGTGAGCAATTTGAAATCTTAGTAAACTTAGCGGTTGTAACTAACGTAGTACCGTATGTATTGTGCATCTTAGCAGTACCTACAATGATGCGTATGGCTGGCGTAGCTGAAAGCCGTATCAAACGTTCTAACTACTTGTTCGGCGCAGGCGTTATCTACTGCTTATATGCAATCTACGCATGTGGCTTTGATGCTATGGTAGGTAGTGCAGTAGCGGTAAGCATCGGCTTCGTGATCTATGTTTTGCGTAAAGCGTGGGATACACGCAGAGCGCACCGCTTACAACAAAGTATCGATTAACTGAATATCTCTCGTCTTATTAGAGGCTGTTACTTAGTAACAGCCTCTTTTTCGATGTTGTTTGTAAGGGGGAGGTCTGTAAGACTGCATTAATTTTACGTAAGCAAATGTTAGGCTTTTAGGACGTGCAGGCGGGTATACAAGAGGATATACAAAAGGGTATACAAGAGGAGATGCAAGAGAGTATACAATAAGCATAGATAATATATTATATGTACTTATTAATTATAGCTTTATTAATTATGATTTGTTGGCAGTTGATCAATAGAGTAAAAGATTTTTTGATATGTATAAAAAGATTTTATAAGAAAATTATCATTATCATAATAATTAATATATATACAATTGCATACAGTTAATACAGTGAAAAATCATATATATAAGGTGATTTATATAGGTTTATACATGGATAGGGGCTTAATTACTAATCGATATTTTTTATTAGTATAAAAATTATATTGAAAATCCACGATGTATGCATACCCCTAAGGGGTATATGTATTGTAAACAGAATATTAATATAGTATATTTATAATCGATAAAAATGAATGAACTAGTGAGTGTCGGTGTTTGCCGAGCGCAAAAGAGGAAAATGGGTGTAAATCCCATACTATGCAAATAGCTGTAATGAGGAGCAAGGTTTCATTATAGGGTCACTGGGAAACTGGGAAGGCCGAAATGTTGCAATGAATCAGAGTCAGAAAGCCTGCTCTAAATAGCATGGTATTGCATATACTATGCTTAATTTAGGTTAGTCAGGCGACTAGCCTTTTTTGTTTCTCCGGTGACTATCTTCATTCCCTTATTTTCGTGCATTACTGCTACGTTGAGCGGGGTGTAACATTAGTTTTTCTTTTGATTTGTTGTTAGTGTTTAGAGAGTTTAGGAGGCGCCTATGGGCAAACGCTTTGTCAAACAGTTAGGACAATTTATTGTGACCCTGTTTGGCATCACATTTTTGACATTTTGTCTCACCTATTTAGCACCAGGCGATCCAGTAACGATGTTACTAGAAACGGCAGATACCATCGTATCTCAGGAGCTCATCGATGAGACTCGAGCTCAGCTCGGGTTAGATAAACCGTTTATAGTGCAATACGCAAACTGGGTTGTGAATGCTGCACAAGGTGACTTAGGGATGAGTTATTCCTCTAAGAAACCTGTTGTAGATCGCATGTTAGAGGCTTTACCAGGCACGGTTGCTCTTGCAGGGACTGCATTAGTGTTTACATTACTCTATGCATTGCCGGCTGGGATTATTAGTGCATTGAACCGTAATAAATGGATAGATTATCTGTTACGGGCTGCATCCTTTGTAGGCGTATCTATGCCTACATTCTGGTTAGGTCTTGTACTGATTTACATCTTTGGTCTTAAATTAGGTCTTGTACCAATTGCATCATCTCGTGTGACTGCTACAGGCGTTATTTTGCCTGCTATTACATTAGCTGTTGTAGTAGGGTCCAAGTACATGCGCCAAGTTCGTCTCGTTATCCTTGAAGAAATGGAAAAAGATTACGTTATCGGTGCTCGCGCTCGTGGTGTAAGTGAAGTAAAAATTTTATTCGGGCATATTTTACCTAATGCAGTACTACCACTTATCACCATTTTAGGTGTTCTCATTGGTTGGTTATTGGGTGGTGTAGCCGTTGTAGAAATGGTATTCTCTTGGCCAGGTCTTGGGAATATGGCAGTATACGCCATTACTATGCGCGACTATCCATTGATTGAAGGCTTTGTGTTGTGGGTTGCTTTAGCTTATATGTGTATTAACGCATTAGTTGATGCATCATATATCCTATTAGACCCTAGATTGAAAAGGGAGAGAGCATAATGGCAGAATTTATTCAAAAACATAAATTGTTCTCTTTCTACAGCGCATTAATGATTATCGTAGTCCTCGTTGCTATTTTTGCACCTTGGTTGGCACCAGGTGATGCTTTCTCATCCAATATGAGTCAAGCATTACAAGCGCCAAGTAGTCATCACTTATTTGGTACAGATAAGCTAGGTCGTGATGTATTGTCTCGTGTTATTTACGGTACACAGTTATCCTTGTTTATGGGGGTAAGCATCGTTGTTATCATGGTAAGTGTTGGTACTGTTATTGGTGCGGTAGCTGGTTATTTCGGCGGTAAGATTGAGATTATCCTTATGCGTCTTGCAGATATTATGCTATCCTTCCCTGGCGTTGTATTAGCCATTGCTATTGCTGGTATTTTGGGCGGTAGCATTGTGAATACGATAATAGCGCTATCTGTAGTTGGCTGGGCAAAATATGCTCGTATCGTACGCTCTATGACTTTGAAAGTTCGCGGTGAAGAGTATGTAACGGCTGCCGTTATGATGGGTGCGTCTACAACGACTATCTTAAGACGTCATATCATTCCTAATATCCTTCCTCTTGTTGTTACAACTGGTGCGCTTGATATTGGGGCTATCATGATTGAAGTAGCAGGTCTTTCATTCCTTGGCTTTGGTGCTCAACCACCAACACCAGAATGGGGCCTTATGCTTAATGAAGGACGCCAATATTTGCAAACTAGCCCATGGCTTATGGCATTCCCTGGTATGTCCATCCTTATCGTAGTTGCTATTTTTAACCTTTGGTCTGATTCCTTACGGGACGTAGTGGATCCTAAGAACCAAGGTTAGTTACGTGTGATGCTTATTTATAGATAGCTTTGTGAAAGCTATCGGATAAATAAGCAATACTGTGGTTTTTCCATTATGACTATTATGGTTTGTAGTAGTTATGATGTGTATGTTTTATGTTTATATGTAATTGTACAAGGAGATTTTACATGAAAAAATCTTGGAAAAAAGCCCTCTTAGCAGGTCTTAGCATTGTAATGATGGGTTCCTTCATCGCAGGTTGTGGCTCCAATGGTGGTGCTAATAACAAAGACGTATTAAAGGTTGGCGTAACTAACTTCGCATCTACATTAGAACCTACAGAAAACTTCTTCGCCTGGGTTGTAATGCGTTATGGTATAGGTGAAACATTGGCTAAATTTGACGAACAAATGAAGCCTCAACCTTGGATTGCTTCTAAATGGGAAGTATCTCCAGACCATAAGACATGGACTTTTACTATCAACGATAAGGTAAAATTCTCTAATGGTAAAAAAGTAGATGCAGCAGCTGTTAAAGCATCTATCGAACGCTCTTTTGAAAAAAACAATCTTGCAAAAACATTCTTTGAATATGATTCCATCGAAGCAAATGGCCAACAATTGGTAATTCATACGAAGAAAGAATATCCTAATATGCCTGGTCTTTTAGCTGACCCATTGTTCCTAATCGTTGACGTTCAATCTGAAAAAGATGGTCGTAACTTCGCCAAAGAAGGTCCTATCGGTACAGGCCCATACGTAGTTAAATCTTTCACAAAAGAACGTGCTGAAATGGCCGCCAACGAAAACTACTGGGATGGCACAGTACCTTTCAAAACTGTAGAGATTCCTTCTATCGATGATCCTAATACACGTGCTATGAGCTTACAATCTGGTGATGTTGATATGGCTGTTAACATCGGTGCTGGTGAAATTGGCTTATTCCAAAATAACGATAAGTTCAAGGTTGATGAAATTGCATCCCTTCGCGTAGTATTGGCTCGTATTAACCAAAAAGGCGTTCTTGGTGATGACAAAGTTCGTGCAGCTGTTATTTCTGCAACAGACCGCAAAAACTATGCTGATGTATTATTAAAAGGTACATTCATTCCTGGTTCCGCTCCAATTCCACCATCCGTGGACTATGGCTTCAAAGATTTGAAAGATCCTAATGCATATAATCCTGAACGTTCTAAACAATTGTTAGCAGAAGATGGCTGGAAAGATACCGATGGCGACGGCATCCTTGATAAAGATGGCAAACCATTAACATTCAATTTCGTAGTATACAACTCTCGTGCTGAATTACCACTTTATGCAGAAGCTGTTCAAGCAGACCTCAAAAAAGTTGGTATCGACATGAAAATTAAAACAGTTGACTATAACTTGGTTGATAAAATGGGTAAAGAAGGCGACTATGATATGCTTATTTCCAATATCGTAACTGCTAATACAGGCGACCCAATCTGGTTCTTAGGTAACTACTGGCATACTAACGTAGATGGTTCCAATCCTCAAAATGGTTCTGGTTACTCCAACCCACAAGTTGACCAATTGTTAGATGCAGCTAAAACTGAATTCGATCCTGCTAAACGTCGTGAATATGCAATCCAAATTCAACAATTATTGATGAATGATGGCGCTGCATTATTCTTAGGTTACCCTAAAACTAATATCATAACTGGCTCTTACTTGAAAGGTGCCGTAATGTACCCAACTGATTACTACTGGATTACAAACAAAATTACTAAATAATAAGGAGCTATAATGGCAGAAAACGTACTAACTGTAGAAAACCTTAACATCGCGTACCAAGGTGTGCCTGCTGTTATGGATGTGAATTTTACCTTGGAACGCGGCAAGGTATTAACCATCGTAGGCGAGTCCGGATCTGGTAAAACTACCGTGATCCGGGCCCTCATGGGTTTACTACCTGTAGGTGGTGAAGTTACAGATGGTTCTATGATCTTTAATGGTCATGACCTTCGTAACCTGTCTAAATCTGAATGGAGATCTTTGCGAGGCAAAGATATGGCCATGATTTTCCAAGATAGTGGTAGTGCCTTAGATCCAATCGTCCGCATTGGTAAACAATTCAGAGAATTGTTCAAGTCTCATATTGAAATCTCTAATGAAGAATGTGATCGCCGTGCTATTGAATTGCTAGAATCCGTATCTCTTCCTAATGGAGCAGATATGCTTCGTCGCTATCCGCATGAATTATCTGGCGGTCAACGCCAACGTGTTGGTATTGCTATGGCGTTGGCATTAGATCCAGTACTACTTATTGGGGATGAACCGACCTCTGCACTAGACGTTACGACACAATCTCAAGTGGTAATGCAAATGCTTGAATTATCTAAAGAGCATAATTCTGCCATTGTTATGGTAACCCATAACCTTGGTGTAGCGGCCTATATGTCTGACTATATCATTGTTATGAAAAAAGGCCGTGTCGTAGATGCCGGCACACCACAAGACATTTTGGAACATCCATCTAATGAATATACGAAGCAATTAAAAAATGCGGTACCAACATTGGGAGGAGGTCGTTACATTGACTAACTACGCTGTAGAATTAAAAAATGTATGTAAACGATTCCCACTTCCTACAGGTGGTGAGCTGGAAGCATGTAAGGATATTAATATTACCTTAGAAAAAGGCCAGTCCCTTGGGATTGTAGGGGAATCTGGCTCTGGTAAAACGACTTTGGTTCGTATGATCATGAAGATGTTGCCTATTACGGAAGGCGAGATTTACGTAGATGGCGTAGAGATTCAGCATATGAACTCTGAGCAAACAAAAGAATACCGCAAGAAAATTCAAATGGTATTCCAAGACCCATCTGCAGCATTTAATCCGCGTATGAAGGTAAAGGATATCATCCTTGAGCCATTATATAACTTTGGCCTTTTAGAAAAAGGGAAAGAAGAACAAATTGCTGGCGATTATCTTGAGATGGTAGATTTACCTCGCGAGTTTATGCATCGCTATCCTCATGAAATGTCTGGTGGTCAACGTCAACGTGTGGCCATTGCCCGTGCTATCGTGTTAGAGCCTGAAATTCTCGTATTAGACGAAGCCACTAGTGCTCTAGACGTATCTGTACAAGACTCCATTGCCTATTTATTGGCGCGTTTACAAAAAAAGAAAAACTTAACATACATATTTATCGCTCATGATATCGCCTTCATTCGTACTATGTGCCACAAGGTGGTCGTAATGTACAAAGGGGCTATCGTTGAAGAGCTAGATGCATTCCATTTAGCCGATGCAAAGCATCCGTATACAAAGGTTCTATTGAGCTCTATCTTTGAAATTGGCCAAGATCATAAGCCACTTACACTAGAAGAGGCTACATTAGAAGCATAATATAAGAAATACATTCAAGCGTATAGATTTAACATGTAGAGTTTTAAATCTGATAGGTATATTACAATAGCAGTTAGTTTAAAAGCTAACTGCTATTTTTTTACACTAAAGTTAGGTATGAATAATTTTTGAATAGGTATATCGAAATATTTCGTCAATATGCATTGTGTTAACACCCAATATATAGTATAGTTGACTATATGAAATATACCCCTATGGGTATAACGAGATATGCTCATATGAAGTGATGTACATAGATTCTCTCTATATTAACTGTTGTAAAAAGCGGGTTAGGTTTACTAGGTTATGTTAAGGCAAAACATAGTGAGTATCTGAGCATAAATGATAGTTAATGTATGTAGAAAGGTTAGGTGTGTAATGAAAGGGTTTCGTAAGGCTTTATTAATTGGCATGACCTTAGGTATGACCGTGCTAGGCACAGTTGGTTGTATGAATCAAGAGGCTGCTCCATCTAATGATGTGCTAAAGGTAGGGGCCATTAGCTTTGCTGGAACATTAGAACCAACAGAAAACTATTTCAGCTGGGCCGTTGTACGCTTTGGCGTAGGTGAAACGCTCATTAAGTTTGACGATCAAATGAAAGCAACCCCATGGCTTGCCACCTCTTGGAAACAAGGTGATGACAAGTTGACCTGGACTTTCACCATTAACGATAAAGTAAAATTCTCTAATGGTAAAAGTTTGACCGCAGAGGCTGTAAAAGCATCTCTAGAAAGAACCTTTGCTAAGAGTAAAAGAGCAAAAACGTTCTTTAACTATACAGACATCACCGCTAAAGGTCAGGAATTGACGATTAAGACTGACAAGGAATACTATAACTTGCCAAACTTGTTAGGGGATCCATTGTTCCTAATTATGGATGTCACAGCAGAGGCCGATGGTCGTGATATTGCGAAGGAAGGTCCTATCGGTACGGGCCCTTATGTAGTATCCTCTTTCACAAAAGAGCGTGCAGAACTAAAACGTAACGATAACTATTGGGATGGTAAGGCCGGCTTTGCTAAGGTTGAAATTCCATCCATTAACGATGCCAATACACGTGCTATGGCATTGCAAGCAGGCGATGTAGATATGGCCGTTAGCATTGGTCCTGGCGAATACGGTATTTTCCAAAATGATAAGAACTTTACTATCTATGAAGTAGCTTCCTTGCGTGACGTATTTGTTCGTATGGGGCAAAAAGGTAAGCTTAAAAATCCTGATTTGCGGGCGGCCCTCATAGCTGCAGCAGACCGTGAGTCTTACGCAAAGAATCTTATGAAAGATACCTTTGTACCTGGTAAGGCTCCATTGCCACCATCCATTGACTATGGCTTTAACCAACTGCGCGATCCTAATAAATATAATGTAGAACATGCTAAAGAATTGCTTAAACGTGCAGGCTATGAAGATACGAATGGCGATGGCATTGTAGATAAAAACGGTGAAAACCTAGTGCTTGATTTCTATGCCTATACATCTCGTCCTGAATTGCCATTATATGCAGAAGCATTACAAGCAGACTACAAAAAAATTGGTGTAGATTTACAAATTAAAATCGTAGACTATGCTGTGATTGACACATTATCTCAATCTGGCGATTATGACATGATTATCTCTAGCGTAGTAACTGCTAATACAGGTCAACCAGTATGGTTCTTGAAACAATACTGGGGCACAGGTGTTGAAACTAATGGTACGGGCTTCTCCAATCCGCGTTTCGATGAATTGTTAGCCCTTGGTGAAAGTGGTAATGATCCAGTGGTACGCCGTAATGCGGTTATCAATGCACAACAACTTATGTTAGATAACGCGGTAGCATTGTTCTTGGGCTATCCTAAAGTCAATATCGTAGGTAATAAGAAGATTGATGGTATTAAGATGACACCATCTGAATACTACATCATTACGAAAGACCTTAAACTTAAATAGACAAAAAAGAAGAGGACCATTTGGTCCTCTTTTTGTATGTCATTATTTTTTATTTTTCTCTGTTACGTCTAAGTCTGCCATATTTACGGCATTGGCTTTGCTAATCATCTTGTTGTATTTAATAAATAATTGCGTATAGGCTTCGCCGTAAGATGAGTTAATAATGATGTAGTTGCGGGCTTCTGCAATAAATTCTTTTACAGCATCTTGATACTCTCGCACAGCATTTTGTGTTTCTGAAGTAGTACCAGGTTGTAATTTGCTAATGCGTTGTGAAATTTGTTGTAAGTTAGCCTCAACCTTTTGAGTATCCGTATTTCCATCTGGATCAATAAGGTCGATAGTTTGTGCTGTCATGAGGTTTAACTCAATAAAGTTAACCGCATTTTCCCGTTTTTCGCCTTGATACTCGGTCATGCGCTCTTTATAGAGTTCATTGTTACGATTATCTAAAGCTAAATCTAATGCATTATACGTAGCGTAGAATTGTTCAGCTAATGGTACATATTGTGCTGCTAAATCATCGCTACCTTTGAAATTATCTTTTTCAAATCGACGTTCTACATAGTAAGCTTGCAACTGATCGGCAATCGGAATGATCTGATCAAGTACAGTCAGTACGTCATTGGTTGCTTGGTTTACATCTTCATATGGAGTAGAACTATCTTGTTTTGCTGTTTCTAATGCAGCTCGGAGTTCCTTATATTTAGGTAATGTAATCGTCGTGTTATGAGAACCATTACGTAACTCTTCAAGAGTTGGCTGTAATTGGTTAGCATAAGCTACGTTGTACGAGTTATATGTGTCTAGTGCGACAATATAAGGACGGATTGCGTTGATCTTATCGTCAACCGTTGATCGATATAAAATTGTCGTTGTATTGGATGACAAGAGTGTATACACCCCATAAATCCCACCACCGATAATAGCTGCACCGAGTACGATGGCCGCTATTAACTTGATGTACCCCTTTTTCAACTGCGTACGCTCCTTGCAAACACACTAACTCTGTTGGATCCATTTGGGCGCACTACGCCCCAAGAGTAATTAGTTACATTATATCACAACTCTAGGAGACAAAAAAGACGTATAGTAGTAATAATCATAAGGGATTGATGAAATTATTTGATATGAACATATATTGATATTTATATATTGCGATTTATAGATGAAAATGCTAGTGAAAGTTGAATTAGTATATTCTTTTATACCTTGATATAATTTACATATATGCGATGGGAGGCGGTTCTAATGAATTTAGATAAAGTGTATAACTCTATTGAAGATGTATTAGAGGTGGCGCAATCTGCAGAAGGCAGAACAGTTGGCGAATTTGATATAAATAATCGCTTAGATAGTAAAGGGAATAAGGGCGGTATAGGTCAGATTTTAGAGGAAGGCCTTTTTAAAATTGCGGTGAATAGTCGTGCTGAAGCCGATTTTGTAAATTTGGGATTAGAGCTAAAAGTAACAGCTATAAAAGAGAATAAAAAGAATGACTTCTCAGCTAAAGAGCGTTTAGTGCTTAACATTATCAATTATGAAGAAGATTATAAGGATTCCTTTTATAACTCTGCTTTTTGGCAGAAAAATAAGAATCTATTAATTGTATTTTACTTATATAAGGATGACTTAGATAAGAAGGAGTTTCCGATAGTTAAATCTGTTTTGCATGAATTTGATCCGGCAGATTTGGAAATCATAAAGCAAGACTGGCAGACTATTATAGATAAAATTAAGCAAGGTGAAGCCCATAATATCTCTGAAAGTGATACCATGTATTTAGCTGCATGTACTAAGGGTGTTAATGCTAATTCAGTGAGAAAACAACCGTTTTCAGATATACCTGCCAAGCAACGTGCCTTCTCTCTTAAAAGTTCCTATATGACTGCTTTTGCTCGACGTGTTATTGAGCGACAATCAATTCCATCGCTCTTTAATGTTGATGAACTTAAGAGTAAGACTACATTACAGCTATTACAAGAACGATTTGCTCCATATATTGGTAAAAGGGTATCTGAGCTTGCTCGACTTATGAATATCCCAGTCAGCACTAATAAGGCTTTTAACGCAAACCTTATTAGCGCCATATTAAGGGTAAAGGGAACTAAGCTAGAATCTCTTAGAGAGTTTAATAAAGCTAATATAAAATTTAAAACAATAAGATTAGAGCCTAATGGGGTTCCTCGTGAACATATGTCCTTTGAACAAATTGATTTTAATCGTTGGATTAGAGATGACTGGGAAGAATCTCAAGTTTACGAGAATTTTGAATATACAAAATATCTATTTGTGGTATTTCAATACGATGAAACAGCGACACAAAATAAAGATAGAGAGCCTTACTTAAAAGGCGTTATGCTTTGGAATATGCCAGAAGTAGTTATTGAACATGAACTAAAAGATCTTTGGAAAACAACTAAATCAATTTTGGAAACGGGTGTTGAACTTAAACCTGTACCTAACGGTGTATCCAATAATTTGCCAGGAACTAAATTTAATGGTGTTTGCCATATACGTCCTAAGGGGAAAGATGGAAACGATAAGGTTCTGTTGCCTGACGGTCAAGCGATAACAAAACAATGCTATTGGTTAAATAGAGAGTATATAGCAGAAATACTGAAAGACTTAAAATGAGGGTGTTATGGCAGAGAGAAAATCTACCTTTAAAGGCGATTTAAAAAGTGAAAGAGCAGTAAATGAATTTTTACAGAAGCACCTATATAGTCGTTTAGTTGATAAAGGTATAATTGCTACTTTTAATTCAGAAACAACCGACGATCAACAACATAATGGAATTGACACAATTGTATATATTTTTAATGCTGATAAAACAGTTAATCAAAATGGAATTAATATTGATGAAAAAACAGCATTACACTATGCAAAGACAAATTTAAATGAAAAATCATTGCCGACATTTGCATTTGAGGTTTCTTATTTAAAATATGGGAAGCTAAAAATAGGATGGTTGACAAACGAGAAGTATGATGGCACTAAAATTTATTTTCTTTGTTGGCTATGGATTAAAGCAAATGCAAATAAGTACGATTTGAATTGTGAGGATATTTTAAAAATAGAAGTTATGTCTATTCATAAAAAGACCATAAGAGATAATCTTATAAGTCGTGCATTAGGCCGTATTGATATTAAATCATTTGAAGAGAATGCAGTAGTTTTGCGCAAAAAGATGAGGGATAAGGGTGTTAAACGTTTAGAATTAGAACGAAAACTAGAGCCATTGATTAATTCGTTAGCTGATACTGAAGAATATGAAGGCGCTGCTCAAATGGGGATTCACCCTGAGAAATCAAATAGACTATCTTATCCGCAATGGGTATTATCCTCATCGGATACACTAAATGAAGCACCATTAAATATAGTAGTAGAAAAGGAGGAGCTGGTTAATTTAGCAAGTAGTCATTGGGTAATCACTCCCAATAGCTTTATTGTTAAGAAAACTGTATCTAAAAAATGATGCCTAAATTTGATCTTGATCTTTTTTAGTATTTCTGCTATAATAAGGATCTGTGAAGTTGATAAATTAAGGGGTAAAGTAATGAAAATATTCTCCATGTTTGATGGTGTGGGAGGGTTTATCGTTGGTTTGGAAAACTCCTCTAAAGAGGCTTTCCAAACACTGTATTCTAACCAGTATGAGCCATCTCGTAAGACTCAAGATGCCTATGAAGTAGGTTTATATAGATTTCCTGATATGGAACATATTCCGACAGATGTAGCTTTAATTCCTAATGAAAAGTTTGAGGAAATGAAAGCCAACGGTGTAGATATGATTGTTGGGGGCTTTCCTTGCCAAGACTATTCTGTAGCACGTAGTAAAAAGAATGAGCTTGGTATTGAAGGGAAAAAAGGCGTTCTTTTCTGGGAAATTATCCGTGCTACTGAGGTAATTAGACCTAAGTATTTGGTTTTAGAAAATGTTGACCGTTTATTGAAGGCTCCTTCCAACCAACGTGGTCGTGACTTTGCGATTATGTTGGCGGCTTTTAATCAATTAGGTTATTCTGTGGAGTGGCGTGTTATCAATGCTGCTGATTATGGTCGTGCACAACGAAGACGCCGTGTGTTTTTCTTTGTATTTAGAAATGATACAAAGTGGGGAAAACGACTACATACTAAATACGAAGCCACATTACCTGCTGATGCAGATTTAAATACTCGTTTAGCGTGCTATACACCTTATATCTTTAAAGACGGTCTTTTTGGTCGTCAGTTCCCTGTTAAAGGTGAAGCTGTTAAGAACCGTATTAATGCCAATAAGCTTGATGAAGATATTGCTGAAGTTTCTGCAAACTTCTCAGATGGTAAAATGTGGAACTCTGGACTCATGACAAACGGATATTATTATACGATTGAAACTGAACCTAAAGGTGATGAAGAACCAATACCAATGAAAGATATTGTGGTTCCCCCTGAACTGGTGCCAGAAGAGTATTATATTGATGGGGAAAAATTAGAGAAGTTTAAATATCTTCGTGGGCCAAAGAAAATTACACGGACTGCAGCGAATGGACATACTTACACTTTCTCTGAAGGCGGTATGAGTGAATATGACTCTCTTGAGCTACCAGGACGAACAATGCTTACTTCTGAAGGTAGTGTAAATCGTTCTACACATCTTTTGAAAATTGATGGCAAATATCGTCTCATTACTCCAATTGAAGCTGAGCGTTTGCAAGACTTCCCTGATGACTGGACACGCTATAAACGCAATGCGAAAGGTGAAGTGGTAGAGGTTTCTGATCGTATGCGTATGTTCTTTATGGGGAATGCATTGGTAACCGGTATCGTAAAACGTATTGGTGATGAACTACAAAAAATTGATAAGTAAAAACTTATAAGTATATATGAAAGGGGCTGTTTTGTTACAGCCCCTTCTATTTTATGTAAAATAATATTTTTATATAAAACTATACTATATAATATAGTTATAGAAATAATGTATATAGGAGGAAGAATATGGCTACTTTAATGCAAAAAGATGCTTTATTAGAAGGTGTATTTCAAGCATTAGGATATGTCATTAATAAAAATCCTAATAGTAAAGACAGAGAACTTTTATTAGATTTGAAAGAAAAAATATATTGCTCTGCTCCAGAAGAATTGGATTTTAATGAGATGAGTCAATATATTAAACAAGTTATTGAAACATATAAAGGCTAAAATAATGATTGATGGTAATGTTGAGAAACAATTAAAACAATTCGTATGTTGTTACGCGATTACATGGATAAAATGAATAAATAGGAGTAATTGATTATGGCTACATTTATGGAAAAAGATATTTTAATTGAGTGTATTTCAACTGCATTAGGATTAACTGCATATAATAATAATTTAAATCATCCTGCAAGAATAGAGTTACTAGAATTAAGAAATAAATTATATGGTATGGATCCAGAAGAAATAAACTATAAAGAAGAATTGTCATTTATTAAAGATAAAAAAGCTATATTAGAAAGTATTAGTAACTAATATAACTTTTGTGGATAATATTTGTTTTGTTAGTGAAAAGAGGTATTATTATGGCTACATTTATGCAAAAAGATGTATTGATTGAAGTTATTTCAAATGTTGTAGGATCAGTTGCCTACAAAGTTAAAACTGATAATCAAGATCTTCTTGAATTACTTCATTTACAAGATACACTATACGGTATGAAGCCAGAAGCTATAAATTATGAAAAAGAATTAGCATTTATTAAGCAAAAAATAGCATAAAAATCTAGTTATCCGCATAAAAACTGGACTTATCACACTTTATCAAGGTCAAAACCACTCAATTTACTACTAATTTACTACTTATGAATGAGCTTTGATACGACGATTTATCCTTGAAAAGTGAAGATATAAAGATACTTCCAATAAAATTTGAATATTTAATAGGTAGACACTTCAAAAAATGAGGTGTCTATTTTTTTACCCGATTTTGAAAGGAAGTGAACTTATGAAAACAAAAAATCAAGAATCAAAAGGTCGTTCCCCACTCTTTAAGACCATCAAACATTCATTCAGCCAATAAAAAAGAAAGGATAGGTAAAAATATGGAACTTAAATTTGTGATTCCCAACATGGAAAAAACATTCGGCAATTTAGAATTTGCTGGCGAGGATAAAGTCGTTCAGCGAAGAATCAACGGACGGCTAACTGTCTTATCAAGAAGCTATAATCTCTATTCTGATGTTCAAAGAGCAGATGATATTGTGGTGGTGCTTCCTGCTGAAGCTGGCGAAAAACATTTCGGCTTTGAGGAACGTGTGAAGTTAGTCAATCCACGTATTACCGCAGAGGGCTACAAAATCGGCACTCGTGGTTTTACAAATTACCTTTTACATGCTGACGACATGATAAAAGAATAAAGAAAGAGAGGAAAAATGATGAGATTAGCAAATGGCATTGTATTAGATAAAGACACGACTTTTGGAGAATTGAAATTCTCTGCTCTACGTCGTGAAGTGAGAATCCAAAATGAAGACGGGTCGGTTTCAGATGAAATCAAGGAACGTACCTATGACTTAAAATCCAAAGGACAAGGACGCATGATTCAAGTAAGTATTCCTGCCAGCGTGCCTTTGAAAGAGTTTGATTATAACGCACGGGTGGAACTTATCAATCCCATTGCGGACACCGTTGCTACTGCCACCTATCAAGGAGCAGATGTTGACTGGTATATCAAGGCAGACGATATTGTGCTGACAAAGGATTCTAGTTCATTCAAAGCTCAACCACAAGCAAAGAAAGAACCGACACAAGACAAATAGTCGCTAGGTAGAAAGGAGACTTTTTCGCATGAAACAGCGTGGTAAAAGGATTCGCCCATCTGGTAAAGATTTAGTCTTTCATTTTACGATAGCGTCACTCCTGCCTGTTTTCCTGCTGGTTGTCGGACTGTTTCATGTGAAGACAATCCAGCAGATCAACTGGCAGGATTTTAACCTATCACAAGCAGATAAGATTGACATTCCCTATTTAATTATCAGTTTCAGTGTCGCAATTCTTATCTGCTTGCTGGTAGCGTTTGTATTCAAACGGGTTCGCTATGATACGGTTAAACAACTTTACCACCGTCAAAAACTGGCAAAGATGATACTTGAAAACAAGTGGTATGAATCTGAACAGGTCAAAACAGAGGGTTTCTTTAAAGATAGTGCTGGTCGTACAAAGGAAAAGATAACCTACTTCCCTAAAATGTATTATCGACTTAAAAATGGCTTGATACAGATACGGGTGGAAATCACGCTGGGAAAATATCAAGACCAACTCTTACACTTGGAAAAGAAATTAGAGAGTGGCTTGTACTGTGAGCTGACGGATAAAGAGTTAAAGGATTCCTATGTGGAATATACTTTGCTCTATGACACCATAGCCAGTCGTATTTCTATTGATGAAGTAGAAGCTAAAGATGGTAAACTTCGCTTAATGAAAAACGTATGGTGGGAATATGATAAGCTCCCTCATATGTTGATTGCTGGTGGTACAGGTGGCGGTAAAACTTACTTTATACTGACACTGATTGAAGCCTTGCTTCATACAGATTCAAAACTGTATATTCTTGACCCGAAAAATGCTGACCTTGCGGACTTAGGTTCTGTGATGGCAAATGTCTACTATAGAAAAGAAGACTTGCTTTCTTGCATTGAAACATTCTATGAAGAAATGATGAAACGTAGTGAGGAAATGAAGCAGATGAAGAACTATAAGACTGGCAAAAATTATGCTTACTTAGGTCTCCCGGCACACTTCTTAATCTTTGATGAATACGTCGCTTTCATGGAAATGCTGGGAACAAAAGAAAACACCGCAGTTATGAATAAGCTGAAACAGATTGTCATGTTAGGTCGTCAAGCTGGCTTCTTTCTAATACTGGCTTGTCAACGTCCAGACGCAAAATATTTAGGCGACGGAATCCGTGATCAGTTTAATTTCAGAGTGGCTTTAGGTCGTATGTCTGAAATGGGCTATGGCATGATGTTTGGCAGTGACGTACAAAAGGATTTCTTCTTAAAGCGAATCAAAGGTCGTGGCTATGTTGATGTAGGAACAAGTGTCATATCAGAGTTTTATACTCCCCTTGTACCAAAAGGATATGATTTCTTGGAGGAAATTAAAAAGTTATCCAACAGCAGACAGTCCACGCAGGCGACGTGCGAAGCGGAAGTCGCAGGTGTGGACTGATCTTGCTGGCTGGTGTGGCAATAGCCACGCCAGCACTTAACCCCCCGTATCTAACAGGGGGGTACAAATCGACAGGAAACAGTCAAAAAAACATTAGAAAATCCTTTGGTTACAAGGGATTTACAAAATTTCAGCGTATGTCAAATGGGCTTTAAAAGTTGACATACGCCTTTTTGATTGGAGGGATTTTTACTGAATGAACAAACTTGGTTACAGCATTTAAAAGAAAAACGCTTGGCTTATGGACTATCTCAAAACCGTTTAGCTGTTGCGACTGGTATTACAAGGCAGTATCTAAGCGATATTGAAACAGGAAAAGTCAAGCCATCAGAGGATTTACAGCAGTCCCTTTGGGAAGCTCTGGAACGCTTCAATCCCGACGCTCCCCTTGAAATGCTGTTTGATTATGTAAGGATTCGCTTTCCGACAACAGACGTACAGCAGGTGGTCGAAAACATCTTACAACTGAAACTGTCCTATTTTCTTCATGAGGACTATGGTTTCTATTCTTATTCAGAGCATTATGCTTTAGGCGACATATTCGTCCTTTGCTCCCATGAACTGGACAAAGGAGTTCTGGTGGAATTGAAAGGTCGTGGGTGCAGACAATTTGAAAGCTATCTTCTGGCACAACAAAGAAGCTGGTATGAGTTCTTTATGGACGTTTTGGTGGCTGGCGGTGTGATGAAACGCCTTGACCTTGCCATTAACGATAAGACAGGGATTTTGAATATCCCTGTACTCACTGAAAAGTGCCAACAGGAAGAATGTATCTCCGTCTTCCGCAGTTTTAAAAGCTATCGCAGTGGCGAACTGGTACGCAAAGAGGAAAAGGAATGTATGGGAAACACCCTCTATATCGGTTCATTACAAAGTGAAGTTTATTTCTGTATCTATGAAAAGGACTACGAGCAGTACAAGAAAAATGATATTCCCATTGAAGACGCAGAAGTAAAAAACCGTTTTGAGATTCGATTGAAAAATGAGCGTGCCTATTATGCAGTCCGTGATTTACTCGTCTATGACAATCCAGAGCATACCGCCTTTAAAATTATCAATCGGTATATCCGTTTTGTAGATAAAGACGATTCCAAACCTCGTTCTGATTGGAAACTGAATGAAGAATGGGCTTGGTTTATTGGGAACAATCGTGAACGATTAAAACTAACCACAAAACCAGAGCCTTACTCCTTCCAAAGGACGCTGAACTGGCTATCTCATCAAGTTGCCCCGACCTTAAAGGTTGCGATTAAACTTGATGAAATCAACCAGACGCAGGTTGTAAAAGACATTCTCGACCATGCGAAACTGACAGACCGACACAAGCAGATTTTGAAGCAACAGTCAGTAAAAGAACAGGACGTGATAACAACAAAAAAATAACTCAAATACAAATTCATTGAATATAGAGAGGAGAACATTTTTATGAATTTTGGACAAAACCTTTATAACTGGTTTCTATCAAACGCTCAATCACTGGTGCTTTTAGCAATCGTTGTGATTGGCTTGTATCTTGGCTTCAAGCGTGAGTTTAGCAAACTGATTGGCTTTTTAATTATTGCGATTATTGCGGTTGGCTTAGTCTTCAACGCTGCTGGAGTAAAAGACATTTTACTAGAGCTATTCAATCGCATTATTGGTGCTTAAATAAAACCGTTCTTTTGTGGAATATAAGTGGTTTTCTTATGTTCCGCAAAGGAATGGTACACCAAACGAAGTGCGGTAGGGATTTTTGAATCTCTACAAAGAAAGGACGTGAATATATGGACGATATGCAAGTCTATATTGCGAATTTAGGCAAATACAATGAGGGCGAATTGGTCGGTGCGTGGTTTACCTTTCCCATTGACTTTGAGGAAGTCAAAGAGAAAATCGGCTTGAATGATGAATATGAGGAATACGCCATTCATGACTACGAGTTACCCTTTACGGTTGACGAATACACTTCCATTGGCGAACTCAATCGACTATGGGAAATGGTATCGGAATTACCCGAAGAATTACAATCGGAGCTATCTGCTCTGCTCACTCATTTTTCAAGCATTGAAGAACTAAGCGAACATCAAGAGGATATTATCATTCATTCCGATTGTGATGATATGTATGACGTGGCACGCTACTACATTGAAGAAACGGGTGCTTTAGGCGAAGTACCAGCTAGTCTTCAAAACTATATTGATTATCAAGCCTATGGTCGGGATTTAGACCTTTCAGGAACGTTTATCTCAACCAATCATGGGATTTTTGAAATCGTCTATTAAATCTGTCGGTACATTACTACTGGCAGATTTTCTATTTTACGGGGTGGCTCAATCAGCTACCCCTATTTTTTATGAAAGGATTGATTACATGAAGAAAATACGAAGCTATACCAGTATCTGGTCTGTGGAAAAGGTACTGTATTCTATCAATGATTTTAGACTTCCGTTTCCCATAACCTTTACGCAAATGACATGGTTTGTCGTGTCACTCTTTGCAGTGATGATACTTGGCAACTTGCCCCCTCTTTCCATGATAGAGGGAGCATTTCTCAAATACTTTGGGATTCCTGTGGCTTTCACATGGTTTATGTCTACAAAAACTTTTGATGGTAAAAAGCCTTATGGATTTTTGAAGTCTGTCATTGCTTATGCACTGCGACCAAAGCTGACCTATGCAGGAAAAAAAGTAACGCTTGGCAGAAACCAGCCACAAGAAGCCATTACAGCAGTTAGGAGTGAATTTTATGGCATATCCAATTAAATACATTGAAAACAATCTCGTCTGGAATAAAGACGGGGAATGTTATGCTTACTATGAGCTTGTTCCTTACAATTACTCATTTCTAAGTCCAGAACAGAAAATACAAGTGCATGATTCTTTCAGACAGCTTATCGCACAAAATCGTGATGGCAAAATTCATGCTTTACAAATCAGTACAGAATCCAGCATACGTTCTGCACAAGAGCGTTCCAAAAATGAAGTCACTGGCAAGCTCAAAGCGGTTGCCTATGACAAAATCGACCAACAGACAGACGCTTTAATATCCATGATTGGCGAAAATCAAGTGAACTACCGTTTCTTTATCGGCTTTAAGTTGCTTCTCAACGATCAGGAGTTTTCTATGAAAAGTCTTACCGTTGAAGCAAAAAATGCTTTGTCTGATTTTGTCTATGATGTGAACCATAAGCTGATGGGCGATTTTGTTAGTATGAGTAATGATGAAATCCTGCGTTTTCAGAAGATGGAAAAGCTCTTAGAAAATAAAATCTCTCGTCGTTTCAAAATCCGCAGGTTAGATAAGGACGACTTCGGCTATCTGATTGAACACCTTTACGGACAGACAGGCACTGCCTATGAAAAGTATGAGTACCATCTATCAAAGAAAAAGCTGGATAATGAAACGCTGATTAAATACTATGACTTGATTAAGCCTACTCGCTGTTTGGTGGAAGAAAACAGCGATATTTGAAAATCCAGCAGGAAGATGAAACCGTCTATGTAGCTTACTTTACCATTAACAGCATTGTCGGAGAACTGGACTTCCCGTCCTCTGAAATCTTCTACTACCAGCAACAGCAATTTACATTCCCGATTGATACGTCAATGAATGTGGAAATTGTAGCGAATCGTAAAGCCCTATCTACTGTCCGCAATAAAAAGAAAGAACTGAAAGACTTGGATAACCACGCTTGGCAAAGTGATAATGAAACCAGCTCCAATGTGGCGGAAGCTCTGGAAAGTGTGAATGAGCTGGAAACCAATTTAGACCAAAGCAAGGAATCTATGTACAAGCTGTCTTATGTGGTAAGGGTATCAGCAAATGATCTTGACGAACTCAAACGTCGTTGTAATGAAGTGAAAGATTTTTATGACGATTTAAGCGTAAAACTGGTACGACCATTTGGGGATATGCTCGGCTTACATGAAGAATTTTTACCTGCCAGCAAGCGTTATATGAATGATTATATTCAATACGTGACCTCTGATTTCCTCGCTGGTTTAGGTTTTGGTGCTACTCAAATGCTGGGGGAAAATGAGGGGATTTATGTTGGCTACAGCTTAGATACTGGACGCAATGTCTATCTGAAACCTGCTCTTGCCAGTCAAGGGGTTAAGGGTTCAGTAACCAATGCGTTAGCGTCGGCTTTTGTTGGTTCGCTGGGTGGTGGTAAATCCTTTGCGAATAACCTTATCGTCTATTATGCGGTGCTTTATGGGGCACAAGCAGTGATTGTAGACCCAAAAGCAGAACGTGGCAGATGGAAAGAAACCTTGCCAGAGATTTCCCATGAAATCAATATCGTCACTCTGACTTCTGATGAGAAAAACAAAGGCTTACTTGACCCTTATGTGATTATGAAAAATCCCAAAGATTCTGAATCACTGGCTATTGATATTCTGACATTCCTTACGGGGATTTCCTCTCGTGATGGGGAACGCTTCCCAATCCTTAGAAAAGCCATTCGTGCAGTAACCAATAGTGAAGTACGAGGGTTGATGAAAGTGATTGAGGAATTACGGGTTGAGAATACGCCACTAAGTACCAGTATAGCCGACCATATCGAAAGTTTTACCGACTATGACTTTGCACATTTATTATTCAGTAATGGTTATGTGGAGCAGTCTATCAGCTTAGAAAAACAACTGAACATTATACAGGTTGCGGACTTGGTACTTCCCGACAAGGAAACTTCCTTTGAGGAATATACCACTATGGAGCTTTTATCCGTTGCTATGCTGATTGTCATTAGTACCTTTGCTTTAGACTTTATCCATACAGACCGAAGCATTTTCAAGATTGTAGATTTAGACGAAGCATGGAGCTTTTTACAGGTAGCACAAGGAAAAACACTATCTATGAAGCTGGTTCGGGCTGGTCGTGCTATGAACGCTGGGGTATATTTCGTGACCCAAAATACAGACGACCTCTTAGATGAAAAACTGAAAAATAACCTCGGCTTAAAATTTGCATTTCGTTCCACTGACCTTAACGAGATTAAAAAGACCTTAGCCTTTTTTGGTGTAGACCCAGAGGACGAAAACAATCAGAAGCGATTGCGTGATTTGGAAAACGGGCAATGCCTTATCAGTGATTTATATGGTCGTGTCGGTGTGATACAGTTCCACCCTGTATTTGAAGAACTGCTCCATGCCTTTGATACCAGACCACCTGTGCGAAAAGAGGTGTAAATGTGAAACCATCAATAGTAAACAGAATAAAATCAAACTGGACGCTGAAACGTCTAGGTAAAGTGGCAATGACAGTGGCTTTCACACTTGTGATTGCCATTTTTCTTTTAGCCATGCTGGGAACGGTGGTTCAAGCTGCGGGCTTGGTAGATGATACGGTCAATGTGGCAAATGAATACAGCCGATACCCACTTGAAAACTATCAACTGGATTTTTATGTGGATAATAGCTGGGGCTGGCTTCCGTGGAACTGGTCGGACGGGATTGGAAAACAGGTCATGTATGGACTATATGCCATTACCAATTTTATTTGGACAATCAGTTTGTATGTTTCCAATGCGACAGGTTACTTAGTACAGGAAGCCTATTCCTTAGACTTCATTTCCGCTACAGCAGATTCCATTGGTAAGAATATGCAGACCTTAGCTGGTGTGAGTGCAAACGGATTTTCAACAGAGGGTTTCTATGTTGGATTCCTCTTACTCTTGATTTTGGTTCTTGGGGTTTATGTTGCCTATACGGGACTGATAAAGAGAGAAACCACAAAGGCAATTCATGCCATTATGAATTTTGTGCTGGTGTTTATCCTATCGGCTTCCTTTATTGCCTACGCTCCCGACTACATTAAAAAAATCAATGACTTTTCATCAGACATCAGTAATGCCAGTTTATCACTTGGCACGAAGATTGTCATGCCCCATTCCGATAGTCAAGGCAAGGACAGCGTGGACTTAATCAGAGATAGCCTGTTTTCCATACAGGTTCAGCAACCGTGGCTACTGCTTCAATACAACAGTTCAGACATTGAAAGTATCGGTATTGACCGTGTGGAAAGCCTGCTCTCCACCAGCCCAGATTCCAACAATGGCGAAGACAGAGAAAAAATTGTTGCGGAAGAAATTGAAGACAGAAGCAATACCAATCTAACCATTACAAAGACCATTAACCGTTTAGGTACAGTCTTCTTCCTATTTGTCTTCAATATTGGGATTTCCATATTTGTATTCCTATTAACAGGAATCATGATTTTCTCGCAGGTACTTTTTATCATCTATGCTATGTTTCTGCCTGTGAGCTTTATTTTAAGCATGATTCCATCATTTGATGGTATGTCAAAACGAGCCATAACAAAGCTCTTTAATACCATTTTGACACGAGCTGGAATCACATTGATTATTACGACAGCATTTAGTATTTCAACCATGCTCTATACCTTATCGGCTGGTTATCCGTTCTTTTTGATTGCTTTTCTACAGATTGTGACCTTTGCAGGAATCTACTTCAAGCTGGGCGATTTAATGAGTATGTTTTCTCTACAGAGTAACGATTCTCAAAGTGTGGGAAGTCGTGTGATGAGAAAACCTCGTATGCTTATGCACGCTCACATGCACCGTCTACAGCGGAAACTTGGACGTTCCATGACTACTCTAGGGGCTGGGTCTGCCATTGTTACAGGTAAAAAAGGACAGTCGGGTTCGGGGAGTTCTGCAAGGACACAAGCAGATCACTCCCGACCAGACGGAAAGGAAAAATCAACACTTGGAAAACGTATCGGTCAAACCATCGGTACAGTAGCTGATACCAAAGACAGAATGGTAGACACTGCTAGTGGTTTGAAAGAACAGGTTAAAGATTTGCCGACCAATGCAAGATATGCAGTATATCAAGGAAAATCCAAAGTAAAAGAGAATGTCCGTGATTTAACCAGTAGTATTTCTCAAACCAAAGCGGACAGAGCCAGTGGACGCAAGGAACAGCAGGAACAAAGGCGAAAAACCATTGCGAAGCGTCGCTCTGAAATGGAACAGGTCAAACAGAAAAAACAGCCTGCTTCTTCTGTTCATGAAAGACCGACTACAAGACAAGAACAATATCATGATGAACAGACCTCAAAACAGTCTAATATTCAGACTTCATATAAGGAATCTCAACAAGCCAAACAAGAGCGTCCAGCAGTTAAGTCCGATTTTTCAAGTCCAAAAGTGGAACGCCAAGGCAATACCGTTCAAGAAAAAACCGTTCAAAAGCCAGCAACTTCAACCACTACAGCAGATAGAACTTCACAACGTCCAATCACAAAAGAACGTCCGTCTACTGTTCAAAGAGTACCACTACAAAATACAAGAAGTAGACCACCAATCAAAACCGCCACCATTAAGAAAGTCGGTAAGAAACCATGAAGTTGAAAACTTTAGTGATTGGTGGTTCTGGATTATTCTTGATGGTCTTCTCACTGCTTCTGTTTGTTGCCATTTTATTTTCAGATGAACAGGACAGCGGAATTTCCAATATTCATTATGGAGGTGTGAATGTTTCCGCAGAAGTGCTGGCTCATAAGCCTATGGTAGAAAAATATGCCAAAGAATATGGCGTTGAAGAATATGTCAACATACTTCTTGCGATTATACAGGTGGAATCGGGCGGTACTGCGGAAGATGTTATGCAGTCCTCGGAATCCCTCGGTCTTCCACCTAATTCATTGAGTACAGAAGAATCCATTAAGCAAGGTGTGAAGTATTTCAGTGAATTATTAGCCAGTAGCGAAAGGCTCAGTGTAGATTTAGAATCGGTTATCCAGTCCTACAATTATGGTGGTGGTTTCTTAGGGTATGTGGCTAATCGTGGAAATAAATATACCTTTGAACTGGCTCAAAGTTTCTCAAAAGAGTATTCAGGTGGCGAAAAAGTGTCTTACCCCAATCCCATAGCCATACCTATCAATGGGGGCTGGCGATACAACTATGGCAATATGTTTTATGTGCAACTGGTAACGCAGTATCTTGTCACAACAGAGTTTGATGATGATACGGTACAAGCCATCATGGACGAAGCACTGAAATATGAGGGCTGGCGATACGTTTACGGTGGAGCTTCCCCGACTACTTCTTTTGATTGTAGCGGACTGACACAATGGACGTATGGAAAAGCTGGAATTAACTTACCACGAACCGCACAACAGCAATATGATGTGACCCAGCATATCCCACTATCGGAAGCACAAGCTGGCGATTTGGTTTTCTTTCATTCTACCTATAACGCTGGCTCTTATATTACTCATGTTGGGATATACCTTGGCAATAACCGTATGTTTCATGCAGGCGACCCAATCGGTTATGCCGACTTAACAAGCCCCTACTGGCAACAGCATTTAGTGGGAGCAGGACGAATCAAACAATGAGAAAGGAAGATTTAATGATGAAATTTAGAAAAAATCAGAATAAAGAAAAACAGATACCAAAGGAAAAGAAACCTCGTGTCTACTATAAGGTCAATCCTCATAAAAAGGTTGTGATTGCCTTGTGGGTACTTTTAGGGCTTAGTTTCAGCTTTGCGATATTCAAGCACTTTACAGCTATAGATACTCATACTATTCACGAAACAACTATCATAGAAAAGGAATACGTTGATACTCATCATGTAGAAAATTTTGTAGAGAACTTTGCGAAAGTCTACTATTCATGGGAGCAATCCGATAAGTCCATTGATAATCGAATGGAAAGTCTAAAAGGCTATCTGACAGATGAACTTCAAGCTCTCAATGTTGATACAGTACGCAAAGATATTCCTGTATCGTCTTCTGTAAGAGGATTTCAGATATGGACGGTAGAGCCAACTGGCGACAATGAGTTTAATGTAACCTACAGTGTAGACCAGCTCATTACAGAGGGAGAAAATACAAAGACCGTCCACTCTGCTTATATAGTGAGTGTCTATGTAGATGGTTCTGGAAATATGGTACTGGTTAAGAATCCGACCATTACCAACATACCTAAGAAATCAAGTTATAAACCAAAAGCCATTGAAAGTGAGGGGACGGTTGATTCCATTACAACCAATGAAATCAATGAGTTTTTAACGACGTTCTTCAAGCTCTATCCTACAGCGACAGCCAGTGAACTTTCCTACTATGTGAATGACGGGATATTAAAACCAATCGGAAAAGAGTACATCTTTCAAGAACTGGTAAATCCTATTCACAATCGTAAGGATAATCAAGTCACGGTATCGCTGACAGTGGAGTATATCGACCAGCAGACCAAAGCAACGCAGGTATCTCAATTTGATTTGGTACTTGAAAAGAACGGGAGTAATTGGAAGATTATAGAATAACAAATATT